>NZ_JBEXLP010000011.1:0-138021 GCF_040610035.1 Streptomyces sp. NPDC004542 | reverse complement strand
TTTGGCACGCTGTTGAGTTCTCAAGGAACGGTCGCTTCCTTTGTACTCACCCGAGAGACTCTCTCGCGGCTTTCCTCCGGGCGCTTCCCTTCGGTGTTTCCAACTCTATCAGTCTTTTTCCGTCTCCCTGACCGCCTACCTGCAGACATGCAGGAGCGACCCGGAGATAGGATCTGACAAGTTGGTTGCTGCCGAGCCAGGACGCTTGATCGCGTCGCCCGGCGTCGAGCAGGGTTACGACTGTACACGGGGCCTGGAAGAGGGTGCAAATCTCTGGGGCTTGTGGTCTAGACCTCTAGCCAGTAACTTCCATACGGAACCGTCACTTCCCATGACATACGCTGCTGCCAGTGCGTCGTCCGGGACAGGCAGTGACGGCCCATTTGATCTCCACCCCTGGGAGGCTTCCCATGACCACCGTGACGTCCCCTCTCGCCGGACGTGCCATCGGACTGGCGGCTGTGCCGGACCCGGTCTTCTCCGGGGCGATGGTCGGCCCGGGTACCGCCATCGATCCCGTGCGCGAGCCTTCCGAGGCCGTTTCGCCCGTCGACGGCGTCATCGTCTCTCTCCACCCGCACGCGTTCGTGGTCGTCGACGACCAGGGGCACGGTGTCCTCATCCACCTCGGCATCGACACGGTGCAGCTCAATGGCGAAGGCTTCGAGTTGCTCGTCAACAAGGGCGACAAGGTGGGCCGTGGGCAGGCCGTCGTGCGCTGGAACCCGGCTGCCGTCGAGGCCGCCGGCAAGTCCGCCGTGTGCCCCGTCGTGGCACTCGAGGCCACGGCCGAGTCCCTCTCCGACCTCCGTGACGACGGTGATGTGAAGGCCGGGGACAGTCTCTTCCTCTGGCAGTGACGTCCATGCCGTCCTGGAGACGGTGAAACAGAACAACCACTGCGGCGGAGAGACCCGCCGCACCAACGGAGACGGGTGAGATGGAGACAAAGCTGCGAGGCGTCGGCGTGAGCCACGGTGTGGCGATCGGCGAGGTTCGGCACATGGGAACGGCGGTGCTGGAACCGCCCGCCAAGCAGATCCCGGCGGAGGAAGCGGAGCGCGAACAGGGGCGTGCCCGGCAGGCCGTGGATGCTGTGGCCGCCGATTTGATGGCGCGCGGCAATCTGGCGGGTGGCGAGGCCCAGGCGGTGCTCGAGGCGCAGGCCATGATGGCCCAGGACCCCGAGCTCATGGCGGACGTGGAACGGCGCATCGCCGTCGGGAGCACAGCCGAGCGTGCCGTCTACGACGCGTTCGCCGCCTATCGCGAACTGCTGGCCGGCGCCGGTGAGTACCTCGCCGGGCGCGTGGCCGACCTCGACGACGTGCGCAACCGTATAGTCGCCCGGCTGCTGGGCGTGCCCATGCCGGGTGTCCCGGACAGTGACGAGCCGTATGTGCTGGTCGCCCGTGATCTGGCGCCTGCCGACACCGCACTGCTGGACCCGACGCTGGTGCTCGGCTTCGTCACCGAGGAGGGCGGTCCGACCAGCCACAGTGCGATCCTGGCGCGGGCGCTCGGGGTTCCGGCCGTGGTGGCGCTGCCGGGTGCCGGTGAGCTCGCCGAAGGCACGCTGATCGCGGTCGACGGCAGCACCGGGGACATCTTCGTGAACCCGAGCGAGAAGAAGAGGGCGCAGTTGGAAGCCTCGGCCGCGGAGCGCAAGGCCGCGCTGGCGGCTTCCACCGGGCCGGGCGCCACCGCTGACGGGCACAAGGTTCCTCTGCTGGCCAATGTCGGCGGCCCGGCCGACGTTCCGGCCGCCGTGGCGGCGGGGGCGGAGGGTGTCGGTCTGTTCCGTACCGAGTTCCTCTTCCTGGACGACAGCAAGAACGCTCCCTCCGAGCAGAAGCAGATCGAGGCCTACCGGCAGGTCCTGGAGGCGTTCCCCGAGGGCCGTGTCGTGGTCCGTGTCCTGGACGCGGGGGCCGACAAGCCGCTGGACTTCCTGACGCCGGCGGACGAGCCCAACCCGGCGCTGGGCGTGCGGGGCCTGCGGACGCTGCTGGACCATCCGGAGATCCTGCGCACGCAGCTGACGGCGCTGGCGAAGGCGGCCGAGGGCCTGCCGGTCTACCTCGAGGTCATGGCCCCGATGGTGGCCGACCGTGCGGATGCCAAGGCGTTCGCGGACGCGTGCCGGGAGGCCGGGCTGCGGGCGAAGTTCGGCGCGATGGTGGAGATCCCGTCGGCCGCCCTGCGGGCTCGCTCGGTCCTTCAGGAGGTCGAGTTCCTGTCCCTGGGTACCAATGACCTCGCGCAATACACCTTCGCCGCTGACCGTCAGGTGGGGGCGGTGTCCCACCTGCAGGATCCCTGGCAGCCCGCTCTGCTCGACCTGGTCGCGCTGTCCGCGGAGGCGGCCAGGGCCGAGGGCAAGAGCTGTGGCGTCTGCGGCGAGGCGGCGTCGGACCCGCTGCTGGCCTGTGTGCTGACGGGTCTGGGTGTCACCTCCCTGTCCATGGGGGCGGCGTCGATTCCCTATGTACGGGCGACGCTGGCCAAGTACACGCTGGCGCAGTGCGAACGTGCGGCGGCTGCCGCACGCGCGGCGGACAGCGCCGCGGAGGCGCGCAGTGCCGCCCAGGCGGTGCTGTCCGGCGAGTAGACCGGAGCCCGGCACGTCTCCGGCTGTCCTGAGGGGCGCTCCGCCTGCGGGTGGAGCGCCCCCGGTGCGTTCAGTGGCGCTGCTCCGTCGCCGTTCCCTCCTCTCCCAGGTCGGGGGCCTCGCAGTAGTCGACGCCGGATTCCGGGGAGATGAGGTCGCCGGTCTCGATGTCGGTGCAGTAGGCGTCGAAGACCTCTCCCGCGGTCAGCGGCTGCAGGCCGTCTCCGCACAGGCGCCAGCCGTGGATGCGGTCGGTCCCGCCCGGGGTGCCGGCGCGCATGACGAGCCCGCCGGGACTGCGGGTGGCGATGCCGACGGCGAGGACGGTGGTGAATTCGAGGAGCTCGGCCTCGTCCAGGTGGATGCTGCCGTCGCTGTCGTCGTCGGCGTGGAGGACGCAGACGAGTGCTTCGGGTGTTCCCGAGACGCTGCAGACGAGATGCCGGTCGCCTGGCGGGGCGGTGTCGAGGATGCGGGCGAGCAGGTGGGAGGCGTGCGCGAAGGCGGCGCGGCCGATGTCCTCACCGCAGGTGGGACAGGGTCCCAGGCCGGCCAGCAAGGTGGCCGCGTAGTCCCGTGTGGCCTGTCGGACGGCCTCGTCGATGAGATCGGGTACGAGGTCGGTGAGTGCCTGGCCGTCATAGGGGACGGTGGGGCCCGTGGCCGCGAGTTCGGCGGTGAAGCGGGTGCGGCTCGACGGGTGGTCCGGGTCGAGGCCGGTCTCCGCGCAGTATTCGGCGTATTCCTCGGGGTCGAAGAGGGCGACCGTGGTGTGGCTGCCCTGCGAGGCGCGGGTCCTGAGGAGGGCTTCCACCTGTTCCAGGTAGGTGGTGTGGTCCTCGAAGGTGAAGCTGCGGTAGCGCCGCATGGCGCGGAAGTCGTGCTCGTCGGTGAGCAGGCCGATGATGCCGGCGATCTCGCGCCGCAGGACGCGTCGCAGGGTCTGGTGGTCGGTGGTGTGCGCCATGATGTCCCCCTGTGCGCAGTGGATCAATGCTCACTCACCGTAACCGGTGGCACTGACAATCCGGCTGCGCACGAGGGGCGGCGGGGGACCCTCGCCGGGTGTCAGGCCCGTTTGCGAGCCAGTTCCTCGTAGAAGCCGAGGAGGGCGAGGTCGTCGATGGAGCCCGGGTTGACGGCCTTGTCCAGGGGGGTGCCCTGCAGGAGGCGCTTGACCGGGACCTCGATGCGCTTTCCGGTGAGCGTGTGCGGTACGCCGGGCACCTCGATGATCTCGTCGGGGACGTGGCGCGGCGAGAGCTGTTCGCGGATGGCCTGCTTGATGCGGTTGAGGAGGGCCTCGTCGAGGACCGCTCCGGGCGCCAGATGCACGAACAGGGGCATCCAGTAGCCGCCGTCCGGCTGCTCGACGCCGATGACCAGGGATTCCTTGATCTCCGGGAGGCGTTCGACGACCTCGTAGATGTCGGCCGAGCCCATGCGGACGCCCTGCCGGTTGAGGGTGGAGTCGGAGCGGCCGTGGACGACGACGGAGCCCCGCGAGGTGACGGTGATCCAGTCGCCGTGGCGCCACACGCCGGGGTAGGTGTCGAAGTAGCTGCCGCGGTAGCGGCTGCCGTCGGGGTCGTTCCAGAAGCGGATCGGCATCGACGGCATGGGGTTGGTGACCACGAGTTCGCCCACCTCGTCGACGAGGGGCTTTCCGGCCGGGTCCCAGGCCTGCAGATCGGTGCCCAGGCCGGGTGCCTGGAGTTCGCCGGTGTACACGGGCAGGGTGGGTACGGCACCGGCGAAGCAGGAGCACACGTCCGTGCCGCCGCTGACCGAGGCGATCCACAGGTCGTCGCGGACCTCGTCGTGCAGCCAGCGGAAACCGTCGGGGGGCAGGGGCGAGCCGGTGGTGGCCACGCACTGGACCCGGGAGAGGTCGAAGTCGCGGGACGGGTGGACGCCCGCCTTGCGGCAGGCCATGACGTACGCGGCGGAGGTGCCGTACAGGGTCGCGCCGGTACGTTCGGCGACCCGCCACTGGGCGCCCGTGTCCGGATAGCCGGGGCTGCCGTCGTACAGGACGACGGTCGTGCCGGTGAGGAGGCCGGAGACGAGGAAGTTCCACATCATCCAGCCGGTCGAGGTGTACCAGAAGAAGCGGTCCTCAGGGCCGAGGTCGCAGTGCAGGCCCAGCTGCTTGAGGTGCTCGACCAGGATGCCGCCCTGGGACTGGACGATGGCCTTGGGCAGGCCGGTCGTGCCGGAGGAGTAGAGGACCCAGAGGGGGTGGTCGAACGGGACCTGCTCGAAGACGGGTTCCACGTCGGCCGAGGTCAGGGCCGACCACTCCACGGCTCCCTCGGGCGCTTCGGTGCCGAGCAGCGGGATGTGGACGACGGCGCGCAGGGTGGGCAGCTCGCGCCGCAGCTCGGCGACGATCTCCCGCCGGTCGTGCTCCTTACCGCCGTATCGGTAGCCGTCGACGGTGAACAGGACGACGGGTTCCACCTGCTGGAAGCGGTCGAGGACGCTGCGGGCGCCGAAGTCGGGCGCGCAGGAGGTCCACACCGCGCCCACGGCGGCCGTGGCGAGCAGGGCGACGACGGCCTGCGTGATGTTCGGGAGGTAGCCACTGACCCGGTCTCCGGGGCGAACGCCGAGGGCGCGCAGCTCGTCGGCCAGGGAGCCGACCTGGCGGCGCAGCTCGGACCAGGTCACCGGGCGGGGTTCGTGGGTTTCGTCGACGTACAGGAGCGCTGGTCGGTCCGGGCGGTCCGCGGCGGCGCGCAGGGCGTGTTCGGCGTAGTTCAGTGTCGCCCCGGGGAACCATCGCGCGCCGGGCATCGAGCGGTCGCCGAGCACGCGCGCGCAGGGCGTGGAGAACCGTACGTCGAACCACTCGGTGACGGCTTTCCAGAAGGTCTCGAGGTGGTCGACGGACCAGCGGTGCAGTGCGGGGTAGCCGCCCTCGGCCGGGGCGCCGTGCTGCTCGGCCGCCCAGGCCTGGAACTGGGTGATCCGGGCTCGGGCGATCCGTTCCGGATCCGGCTGCCAGAGCGGCTGGGGGTTCGCGGTCGACATGGGGCGGCTCCCGGACTGTGCGCTTCGTGGGCGTCGGTCGCGCACGGGCTGGGTGTGCGCGTACGCGGCTGACACGGACGATGCCATGTGATCGACTTCCGCACCAGGGTGTGCCCCACACAGTCCGTGTCGTGAAGATGTGCTCCCAGCACGGGTGAACGGCAGTTGAACGACACACGCGCGTGGGGCGGTCAATGGCAGGCTGAGCAGCATGGACGGTCGTGACCTGGTGCGTTCGGTGAAGGTGGTGAGCTCGACGGGGGCGGCGCAGGGGCTGCGTACCGTACGGGCGGCGTGGCGCAGGAGGCGTTCCGACGCCGTCGGGCTGCCGTCACGGGGGGCCGAGCGTGCGCGGGTGCCCGGCCCGGTGCGGGGTGCGGAGCCCGGGCCCGGTGGTGGTGTCATCCGCTTCAACCGGTCCGAGCTGCGGATCACGGTGGCGGTGAACGGTGCTGTCTTCTGGGGCTGGGACGGGGCTGGGCCCGAGCCGTCGTACGCGCTCGCGGCGCGCTGTCCGGATCCGGATCCCCGTGCCGTGCTGGAACCGGACAAGGACGGGGGCTGGCGGGTCGTGGCGGAGCGCGTGACGGTCTCCGTGTCCCGGCACGGCGCGGTCGAGGTGTGCACGCCCGGTGGTGTGATGCTGCGCCGGGATCTGCCGCCACGGTGGTGGGAGCCGGTGGGCGGGGGCACGGCACGCTGGATGCAGCGGTCGGAGGTGGCGGCCGACGCGCGCTTCTTCGGGCTCGGGGGCCGGGCGTCCGGGCCGCGGCTGCGGGACGGGACGTACCGGCTGTGGAACACCGATCCCGGCCGCGCCTTCGCCCCGGGTGACGATCCGCTGTACCTCACCATGCCGGTTCAGCTCGTGGTGTCGGACGCGGCCACGCATCTGGTCTTCCACGACACGTCGTGGGACGGGACGGTGACGCTGCGCGAGGGTGAGGAGGGGGCCGGTTCCGGTCACGATCGCGCGGGCAGGTGCGAGCTGCGGATGGACGGTGGCCCGTTGCGCTGCTGGGTGATGGCGGGCACCCCGGCGCGCGTACTGCACACCTGGGCCTCGCTGACCGGCGCACCCGCGTTGCCGCCGGCGTGGGCGCTGGGGCACCATCACGCCCGCTGGGGGTTCGGCAGTGAGCAGGAGGTGCGCCGGATCGTCGCGGGTTACCAGGAACGTGGTCTGCCGCTGGACGCCGTCCATCTGGACATCGATCATTACGACGCGCACCAGGTGTTCACCGTCGACCAGGAGCGCTTCCCGAAGCTGCCGGTGCTCGCGGAGGAACTGCGCCGGGACGGGATCCGGCTGGTGTCGATCGTCGATCCGGCGGTGAAGGCGGCGGCGGGCAATGCCGTGTACGACAGTGGGGCGGCCGTGGACGCCTTCGTGCGGGATGCGTCGGGGCGGGCGGTGCGGGGCGTGGTGTGGGCCGGGGACTCGGTCTATCCGGACTTCACGCACACGCGGGTGCGGAAGTGGTGGGGCGGGCTGTACGAGGAGCGGCTCGCGCAGGGATTCGCCGGGTTTTGGCACGACATGAACGAACCGACGTCCTTCAACGCCTTCGGCGAGTCCACCCTGCCGCGTTCGGCCCGGCACTCCCTGGAGGGGCGTGGTGGGGATCACCAGGAGGCGCACAACGTGTACGCGCTGTGCATGGCCAGGGCGGGTTACGAGGGTCTGCGCGAACTGACGCCCCGGCAGCGGCCGTTCATTTTCTCCCGCTCCGGGTGGGCCGGTGTCCAGCGCTACGGCGGTACGTGGTCCGGTGACGTCGCCACGGGCTGGCCGGGGTTGCGTGCCTCGTTGTCACTGGTCCTGGGGCTCGGCCTGTGCGGGGTGCCGTATTCGGGACCCGATGTGGGCGGGTTCGACGGGAGTCCCTCACCCGAGTTGTATCTGAGGTGGTTCCAGCTGGGTGCGTATCTTCCGCTGTTCCGCACGCACGCGAGTCCGCGCGCGGGGCGCAGGGAACCGTGGGAGTTCGGTGCCGAGGTGCTGGAGCACGCACGCGGGGCGCTTCTGGAGCGCCGGCGTCTGCTGCCGTACTTCATGACGCTGGCGCATCTGGCCCGGCGTACCGGCGCGCCCTATGTGCGGCCCTTGTGGTGGACTGCGCCGGAGGACCGGGTCTTGCGCGACTGTGAGGACGCCTTCCTGCTGGGCGACTGTCTCCTCGTCGCGCCGGTGCTGGAGCAGGGTGCGGAGCGGCGTGCGGTGCAGTTGCCGGCGGGACGCTGGTACGACACGGCGACGGAGCAGGTGTACGAGGGTCCGGCGCGGGTGACGGTCGACGCGCCCCGGTCACGGATCCCGGTGCTCGCGCGCGCGGGGGCGGTCCTTCCCGTGCGGGGTGACGACGGCGGGCTGGAGCTCGAGGTGTGGGCGCCCGGTCGGGGCCGCACCGGGTCCGGGCTGGTCGTGCCGGACGCGGGCGACGGGTGGGACGAGCCGGAGATCGAGCAGTACGTCGCCCGTTGGGAGGGCCGGCGGCTGGTGGTCGTGCGGGAGGGGCAGGACGGCGCCGACGAGCCGCCCTGCCCGGTGCGCGTACGCGGGCTCGGGTGAGGCCGGCTCAGATGTAGCGGCCGTCGAACCACGCCCGTGCGGCCACGGTGTGCAGCGGGAAGGCGAGTTCCTCCGGCCTGCGCAGCAGGTGCCAGCCCTCCGTCTCGTCCGTCGCGGCGGGCTGCGGCAGTCCGTCGGCGGGGCGTTCCGGCAGGAGGCCGAAGAGCAGCAGGTGTCCGTCGGGCGAGCTCATGGCGTCGATCAGGCGGACGTCGCGGGCGGCCGCGTCGATCCCCGTCTCCTCCTTGAGTTCGCGGACGACGGCGTTGCGCCAGTCCTCGCAGTCGTCGATGTAGCCGCCCGGCAGCGCCGTGCCTCCGCGCGCGGGTGCGACGGTTCGGGTGACGACGACCAGGGCGGTGCCCTGTGTGTCATACACGGGCTGGAGGGCGACCGCGACCGGCAGTGGATTGCGGTAGGCGACGTTCCCGCAGGACGGACAGGTGCGGGGCCAGCCGGAGACTCCCTCTCCGTAGGGCGCTCCGCAGCTCGAACAATGCGAGTTCGGTACGGAGTTGACGGTTGAGTGCTGAATTTCGGACACGCGCGGACTGTATCCGATCACAGGAGGGGCGTCTTCCGGAAGCCGGCGGCATGCTCGGCGCAAAACAGGTGGAAGGGGGCCGGAACCACCCCCGTCGGCCCCGGCCTCCCTTCCCGATACCACGACGCCGAAAGGGGCTGTGCGGTTCTGCGTACGGCCTGCCCATTTCGGCTCGCCCGTGGCACACTCCTGACGTTCCGTCAGATCGGATCGGGGAGGGGCTTTGTCGCGGACCAGGATGCCTGCGGTCGTCGGCTGGTTCACCGGGGAGGGAGACGGCTTCCGGCTCCTCGGCACGCGATGCTCCGCCTGTGCGTCGGTCTTCTTCCCCCGCGAGGACACTCACTGCCGCAACCCCCGGTGTCCCGGCGGCGACCTCGAGGAGATCACGCTGTCGCGGCGGGGACGGATCTGGTCGTACACCGACGGCCGGTACCGCCCGCCGTCACCCTATGTGAGCGATCCGGAACTTCCGTGGGAGCCGTACACGTTGATCGCGGTGGAGCTGGAGTCCGAGCGGATCGTGGTGCTGGGACAGGCCGTCCCCGGGATCACCGTCTCCGATCTGACGGTGGGCATGGAGGTGGAGGTCGTGCCCGGAGTGCTGTTCGAGGACGCGGAGACGACCTGGACGACGTGGCGCTGGAGGCCGACGGAGGTGACGGCGTGACAGCGGACGTGGCGGTGCTCGGCGTGGGCATGCACCCCTGGGGCAAGTGGGGCCGCGGCTTCGTCGAGTACGGGGCGGCCGCGGCCCGTGCGGCGCTCGCGGACGCGGGCCTCGACTGGCGCGACATCCGCTCCGTCGTGGGCGCCGACACGGTACGCGGGGGGTATCCGGGGTATGTCGCGGGCGCTTCGTTCGCCAAGGCGCTGGGCTGGCAGGGGGCCCGGGTGACCAGCGTGTACGCAGCGTGTGCCTCCGGGGCTCAGGCGGTCGCCACGGCGCGGGCCCAGATCCTCGCGGGGCTCGCCGACCCGGTGCTCGTGGTGGGCGCCGACGCGGCCCCCAAGGGTTTCTTCCGGCCCGGTGGTGGAGACCGGCCCGACGATCCGGACTGGCTGCGGTTCCGCCTGCTCGGGGCGACGAACCCGGCGTACTTCGGGCTGTACGCGCGCCGGCGGATGGCGGTGCACGGCGACACCCCGGAGGACTTCGCACTGGTCAAGGTGAAGAACGCGGCGCTGGGCGCGCTGAACCCCTACGCGCGTTACCGCAAGCGGGTCACCGCCGAGGAGGTGGCCGGCTCCGCGGTGGTCGCCGATCCGCTCAGGCTGCTCGACATCTGCGCCACCTCCGACGGCGGCGCGGCGCTGGTGCTGTCCAGCACGGACTTCGCGCGCCGGCACGGCGTGGCCGCGCCGGTGCGGATCCGGGCGGTGTCCACGGTGACGCCGCGCTATCCGAACACCGTGCTGGACCTGCCGGACATCGCCACGGACTCCGCGGCCGCGGTCGATCCCCCGGACGTGACGTTCCGGGCGTCGATCATCCGCGCGGCGTACGAGGAGGCGGGCATCGGTCCGGAGGACCTGTCCCTGGCCGAGGTGTACGACCTGTCCACCGCCCTGGAGCTGCAGTGGTACGAGGATCTGGGGCTGTGCGGTGAGGGGGAGGGCGCGAAGCTGCTGCGGGAGGGCGCGACGGCCCTGGGCGGCCGGATCCCGGTGAACGCCAGTGGCGGGCTCGCCTCCTTCGGGGAGGCCGTGCCGGCCCAGGCGATCGCCCAGGTCTGCGAACTGGCCTGGCAGTTACGGGGTACGGCCGGAGACCGGCAGGTCACCGGGGCACGCGTGGGGATCACGGCGAACCAGGGACTGTTCGGTCATGGTTCGTCGGTCGTCGCACTGCGGTGAGAGCCGATGCCGGTCGGCGTGCCGGGAGAACGGGGCGTCACATGGTGACGGCCTCGCGGCGGCCGGCCGCGTACGCCATCGCGTGCTGGACGACCCCTACGAGCACCTCCTTGACCGACTCCCGGTCGCGGGCGTCGCACAGCACGACCGGTACGTCCTCGTCGAGGTCGAGGGCCTGGCGCACGGTCTCGGCCGGGTAACGAGTGGCTCCTTCGAAGCAGTTGATGCCGACGAGGAAGGGAATCGAACGTCGTTCGAAGTAGTCGACCGCGGCGAAGCAGTCCTCGAGGCGGCGGGTGTCCGCCAGGACCACGGCACCGAGCGCGCCCTCGGAGAGCTCGTCCCACATGAACCAGAACCGCTCCTGCCCGGGCGTGCCGAACAGGTACAGCACCAGATCCTCGCGCAGCGTGATGCGGCCGAAGTCCATGGCCACCGTGGTGGTGCGCTTGCCCTCCACACCGCTGATGTCGTCGACCGGGCGCCCCGCCTCGGTGAGCAGTTCCTCGGTGCGCAGCGGCCTGATCTCGCTCACCGCGCCGACGAGGGTCGTCTTGCCCACGCCGAAGCCGCCGGCCACAAGGATCTTGAGCGTAACGGGCTCGACCGGAGGCTTGCCGCGCTCAGAACGCCCGAAGGTCATCGATTTCTTCTCCTGCTTGGTGGTGGTCGGGTGACGGCGGGCCGTAGCCTCCGCCACCAGGGGTTTCGATGACGAGTACGTCGCCGGGGCCGACGTCCGCGCAGTCGCTTCCGCCGAGCGCGGTCACCGTACCGTCGGCCCGTTCCACCCGGTTGGCGCCCAGGGCACCGGGGCAGCCGCCCGCCATGCCGTACGGCGGGACCCGGCGGTGCTGGGACAGGGTGGAGACCGTCATGGCCTCGCAGAACCGAATGCGGCGTACCGCGCCGTCGCCGCCGCGCCCGCGACCGGCGCCGCCGCTCCCCCGCCGCACCGAGAACTCCTCGAGCAGCACGGGCATTCGCCACTCCAGGACTTCCGGATCGGTCAGGCGCGAGTTGGTCATGTGGGTCTGCACGACACTCGCCCCGGAGAAGCCGTCGCCGGCACCGGAGCCGGAGGCGACGGTTTCGTAGTACTGGTGGCGGTCGTTGCCGAAGGTCACGTTGTTCATTGTCCCGGACCCTTCGGCCTGCACGCCCAGCGCCGCGTACAGGGCGCCGGTGATGGCCTGGGAGGTCTCGACGTTGCCCGCGACGACGGCGGCCGGCGGTTCGGGGGCGAGCATCGAGCCGGGCGGCACGATGATGTCCAGGGGGCGCAGACAGCCGTCGTTGAGCGGGATGTCGTCGGCGACCAGGGTGCGGAAGACGTAGAGCACGGCCGCGTTGACCACGGAGAACGGGGCGTTGAAGTTGGTGGCGAGCTGGGCGGACGTCCCGGTGAAGTCGATGGTGGCGCGGCGGTTGTCGCGGTCCACGCGGACCCGGACCCGGATGACCGCGCCCGAGTCCGTCTCGTAGGCGTACTCGCCGTCGTCGAGGGCGTCGATGACGCGGCGGACGGCTTCCTCGGCGTTGTCCTGGACGTGCCGCATGTAGGCCTGGACGACGTCGAGCCCGAACTCCTCGATCATGTGGCCGACCTCGTCGACGCCCTTCTGATTGGCGGCGATCTGGGCGCGCAGGTCGGCGAGGTTGGTCCGTGGGTTGCGGGAGGGGTGGGGCGCCTCGGTGAGCAGGCGCAGGGTCTGCTCCTCACGGAGCCGGCCGTCCTCGGCGAGCAGCCAGTTGTCGAAGAGGACACCCTCCTCCTCGATGGTGCGGCTGTCGGCGGGCATGGACCCCGGTGCGATGCCGCCGATCTCCGCGTGGTGGCCGCGTGAGGCGACGTAGAAGAGGATCTTGCGGTCACCGTCCGTGCCCGCCGTGCCGTTCGCGTCGAAGACGGGGGTGATCACGGTGACGTCGGGCAGGTGGGTGCCGCCGTGGTAAGGGTCGTTGACGGCGTACGTGTCGCCGGGCCGCATGGTCTCGCCGCGACGCCGGATGACCTCCTTGACGCTGGTGCCCATGGATCCCAGGTGAACGGGGATGTGGGGGGCGTTGGCCACCAGATTGCCGTCCGGGTCGAACAGGGCGCAGGAGAAGTCCAGACGCTCCTTGATGTTGACGGACTGGGCCGTCGATTCCAGCCGGGCGCCCATCTGCTCGGCGATCGACATGAAGAGGTTGTTGAAGACCTCGAGGAGGACCGGGTCGGCTTTCGTGTCGAGATCGGAACTCTGCGT
Organism: Streptomyces sp. NPDC004542; assembly: GCF_040610035.1. Lineage (NCBI taxonomy): Bacteria > Bacillati > Actinomycetota > Actinomycetes > Kitasatosporales > Streptomycetaceae > Streptomyces > Streptomyces sp. NPDC004542. Next base: position 125,149 of record NZ_JBEXLP010000011.1, on the reverse strand, counting down.
GACGGCCGTGCGTTCCACGACCAGATGTCCGTCATGGGTCGCCGTGGCCCGCCAGCCGTCGTCGACGACGGTCGTCGCGCCTGCCTCGGTGATGATCGCGGGGCCGGTGACGGTGTCGCCGGGGGGAAGGCCCTCGCGGCGGTGGAGGGGTGCTTCGCGCCAGGCGCCGCCGGTGTGCAGGCGGACGGTCTCGGGGGCGGTGGCACGGCCCTCGTAGGGGGCGAGTGCGGAGAGGTCGGGGGGTTCGGTGATGCCGGTGGCTTCCACGGAGAGGGCTTCGACGACGACCGGACGGTCGAGGGTGAAGGAGTACGTGGCGCGATGACGTTCCTCGAAGGCCTGCCTCATGGTGTCGGGCTCGGTCAGCTCGACGGTGAGGGTGGCGTCCGTGCCGTCGTAGCGCAGCTGGGCGCGGCGGGTGACCCGGATGCGGTCGGCCGGGATGTCCTCGGCGAGGAGTTCGCCGCGGGCCGCTGCCTCCAGTTCGTCGGCCGTCTCGAGCACTCGGGGCATGGAGGCGGCCTCCAGGAGCGCCTCGACGGACTGCTCCCGCATAGCGGTGGTGTCGGCCAGGCCGATGCCCAGCGCCGAGAGGACGCCCGCCATGGGCGGCACGAGCACGGTGCGGATGCCGAGCGAGCCGGCGACCATGCACGCGTGCTGGCCGCCCGCTCCGCCGAAGGTGGTGAGGGCGTAGCGGGTGACGTCGTGCCCCTTCTGCACGGAGATCCGTTTCACGGCGTTGGCGATGTTGGCCACGGCGATCTGCAGGTAGCCTTCGGCGACCTGCTCCGGGGTGCGGTCGTCGCCGGTCCGCTCGCGGATCTCGCGCGCGAGGGCGGTGAAGCGGTCACGCACGAGTTCCGCGTCGAGGGGCTGGTTCCCGCCGGGGCCGAAGACCTGCGGGAAGTGCGCGGGCTGGATACGGCCGAGCATGACGTTGGCGTCGGTGACGGTGAGGGGGCCGCCGCCGCGGTAGCAGGCGGGTCCCGGGTTCGCGCCCGCCGAGTCCGGTCCCACGCGGTAGCGGGAGCCGTCGAAGTGCAGGACCGAGCCGCCCCCGGCGGCGACGGTGTGGATGTCCAGCATGGGGGCGCGCAGCCGGACGCCCGCGATCTGTGTGATGAAGACGCGTTCGTATTCGCCGGCGAAGTGGGAGACGTCGGTGGAGGTGCCGCCCATGTCGAATCCGATGACTCGGTCGAAACCGGCCAGCTGGGACATGCGGGCCATGCCGACGATGCCGCCGGCGGGTCCGGAGAGGATGGCGTCCTTGCCGCGGAACTGCCCGGCCTCGGCGAGCCCGCCGTTGGACTGCATGAACATCAGCGGTACGCCCTCGAGTTCTCCGGCGACGTGCTGGACGTAGCGGCGCAGCACGGGCGAGAGGTAGGCGTCGACGACGGCGGTGTCCCCGCGCGGGACGAGTTTCATCAGCGGGCTGACCTCGCTGGACAGCGAGATCTGCGGGAAGCCGGCGCGGGCGGCCAGCTCGCCGACGGCCCGTTCGTGGGCGGGGTGGAGGTGGCTGTGCATGAAGACGACGGCGACGGCGCGGATCCCGTCGTCGTACGCCTCCCGGAGCGGGCCCGCGAGCGTCTGCGGGTCGGGTGCGCTCAGGACGGTGCCGTCGGCCATGACGCGCTCGTCGACCTCGACGACCCGTTCGTACAGCAGCTCCGGCAGTTCGATGCGGCGGGCGAAGATGTGGGGGCGGTTCTGGTAGGCGATGCGCAGGGCGTCACCGAAGCCCCGGGTGACGAGCAGGAGGGTGCGTGCGCCCTCGCGTTCCAGGAGTGCGTTGGTGGCGACCGTCGTGCCCATACGGACCGCCTCGACGCGCTCCTCGGAGCCGCCGAGGAGTGTGCGCACACCGGCGACGGCCGCGTCGGCGTACCGGGCGGGATTGTCGGACAGCAGTTTGTCCGTGAGCAGCCGGCCGTCCGGGCGCCGCGCGACGACGTCGGTGAAGGTGCCGCCTCGGTCGACCCAGAACTGCCAGCCAGTCACGTCACTACCCCGCTTCCGCGCCGCTCACAGCGCCCGGAGTCCGTTGATCACATCGCGCAGAATACTCTCGTCCACCAGCTCGGCCGGGGGTACCGGACGGTTGACGTGGACGAGTTCCTCGTGCACGAGGTCACCGATGAGGACGCGCACCACCCCGATGGGCAGGTCGAGCTCGGCGGCGAGTTCGGCGACGGACTGCGGGGCCTCCCGGCAGAGTTCGACGATGTCCACGTGCTCCGGGGACAGCATCTGGTCCGCTTCCGGGTCGTCCACGTGGGGTTCCGTGACGACGACCGCGATCAGGTCGAGGCGGTGCTGGGCCGCACTCGTGGTGCGGCCGCGCGTCATGGCGTAGGGGCGGACGACCGGTCCGGCCTCGTCGTCGAACCAGTGGCTTCTTCCCTGACCGTCTGGGCTCATGCCATCCCACTACCCGTCGGCGGGCAGATCGGTGCGCGGGGCGGTGCCCAGATGTACACCGACCCGCTTGACGAGGAGCGTCATCTCGTAGGCGACCTGGCCGACGTCGGAGTCGGCGTCCGAGAGGACGGCGAGGCAGCTGCCGTCGCCCGCGGCCGTGACGAACAGGAAGGCGTCGTCGAGTTCCACGACCGTCTGCCGGACGTTGCCCGCCTCGAAGTGACGGCCGACGCCCTTGGCGAGACTGTGGAAGCCGGAGGCCACGGCGGCCAGGTGCTCGCTGTCCTCTCTGGTGAGGTCCTTGGACACCCCCGTGGCAAGGCCGTCGCCGGAGAGCACGACGGCCTTGCGGATGCTGGCCACCCGGTCGACCAGTTCGTCGAGGAGCCAGTTCAGCTCCCCGTTGTTCGTCGCGCTGTGGCCGGTCGCCTTCGGTGCGGTCATGGACCGTCCCCCTTAGTCGTTCCTTGTGCTGTGCCGTTCCGGGCCCCGTCGCCCGCGGCGTTCTCCTCCCGGCCGCGCTGCCAGCCGCGCTGGAGCGAGGCCATCCGGCTGCGGACCTCGTCGGCGTCGCGCTCGACGGGCTCCTCCGCCCGGCGCTGGGACCGCCGTTGGGGTTGCTGCCGCAGCTGTGGAGCGAGGCTGGCCTGCCGGACGCGCCTCGGCAGTGCTCCGGTGCCGGTGTTCTGGGGCGTGCCTTCGGCGGAAGCGCCGGACTCGCCGGTGCCGCTCGCGGGGTGGCTGATCCGCCGGGGCAGCGCCCCGCCCTCCGCCGGCTCGACCCGGCGCCGAGTGGGCAGCGGGGCCGGGCTCGCGTCCGGTTCCGGCCCGCGTCGGCCGGCGTCCGCGGGGGAGGTGCCGTCCGCCTCGCCGCGCCGGGACCGCTGTTCGGTGACAGGTCGTCCGTGCGAGCTGACCAGCTTGGGCGTACGGCGCCGGGGCAGCGGCACCGGAGCGTCCGGGCGGTCGTCGGCACCGGGCGGGTTTCCCGCGCCGGAGGTCTGCTGATGGAGCTCGTCCAGCCGGGCCGGGGCCTGCTCGTCCACGTCGGCGAGAGAACGGCGGGGCCGGAACAGGCCGCCCCGTTCGCTCGCCTCGTCGGACAGGGCCCCCGGGAAGCCGTCGAAGGCGTCCAGGTCGACGGGGGACTCGAGCTCGACCGGCCCGTCCAGGAGGCCCGCCGGCAGGCCGGGGAGCTGCGTGGTCGCCTGCGTGAGGGCCGACGCGCGGCTCTCCTGACGGGCGGCCGCCTTCGTGGGCCGCTCCCGGTCGAGGCGGAAGCCGATGCCGTTGGTGTCCGGGACGTCGTCCGTGAGCAGGACGTCGGGGATGAAGACGACGGCGGTGGTGCCTCCGTAGGGCGAGGGCTGCAACGAGACGCGGACGTTCTGGCGCTGCGCGAGCCGGCTGACCACGAACAGGCCGAGCCGGTCGGTGTCGGAGAGCTCGAACTCGGGTGTCTCGGCGAGCCGCAGGTTGGCTTCCAGCAGGGCTTCGGCCGCCATGCCGAGGCCCCGGTCGTGGATCTCCAGCGTGAAGCCGTTGGCGACCCGCTCGCCGAGGACCTGCACGGCCGTGTGGGGCGGGGAGAAGACCGTGGCGTTCTCCAGCAGCTCGGCCACCAGGTGGGTGAGGTCGGCGACGGCCGGGCCGGTGACCGCGACGCGCGGCAGTCGGCGGACCTCGATGCGTTCGTAGTCCTCGACCTCGGCGACGGCGGCACGGACGATGTCCATGAGCTGCACGGGCTTGCGCCACTGCCGCGAGGGAGCGGCGCCGGAGAGGATCACCAGGCCCTCGGCGTGCCGGCGCATGCGGGTGGTGAGGTGATCGAGACGGAAGAGGTCGGCGAGTTCGTCGGTGTCCTCGGTCCTGCGCTCCATCGTGTCGAGGAGCGTGAGCTGCTTGTGCAGCAGCACCTGGCTGCGCCGGGCAAGGTTCACGAAGACCTCGGAGATGCCTGCGCGCAGTTCGGCCTGCTTGACGGCGGCCTCGACGGCGGCGCGCTGCAGGGTGTTGAGCGCCTGGCCGACCTCGCCGATCTCGTTCTTGTCGTATTCCAGACGCGGGACCTCGGTCTCCACGTCGACGTGCTCGCCCGCGGACAGCCGGCGCATCACACTGGGCAGCCGGACGCCGGACGCCTCGTGCGCCTCGAGGCGCAGTTGCCGCAGATCGCGGATGAGGCCGCGGCCGACGCGCACGGACAGGACGACGGAGAGCAGTACGGCGACCAGCCCGAGGACGCCGGCGACGGCCGCCTGGACGATCACTCCCACGGCCACCGGGCGGACGCGGTCCTGGTAGCGGTCGCCGACCTGGTCGTCGAGGGTGCGGAGCCCGTCGAGCACGTTGTCCGCGGCGGTGTCCCACATCTTGGCGGAGACGCCCCGGGGCGTTCCCGAGCGGATGGCGGTGATGTCCTGTTCGGCCGTGCGCAGCCGGGCCGTGGAGGCGTTCTTCCAGAAGCGGTCGTAGCGTTCGCGTTCCGACGCCGGCAGCAGCGGCAGGCTGATGTCGTACAGGAGGCCGCGCTGGGCCAGGAGGTCGGAGACCTCCCGGGTCTCGTCGGCGGAGAGCCTGCCGACCACCAGAGCAGAGCCGACCAGGGCGTCCTCACGGGCCAGCAGCTCGCGGGCGCGGGTGACGTTGACGAGGGCGCGGGCCTGCTTGTCCGATTCCACGTCGTCGATGCCGTCCAGGGAGGCCAGCAGGGTGTAGCAGGGATCGACGAGGCGGTTGTACTGGTCCAGGGCGTGGACGCGGTCGGCCGTGCCCTCCTCGACGCTGCGGCGCAGGGAGCCGATACCGCCCAGGGCGTCCAGGGCCGCGGTGAGGTGCTCGCCGTCGTCGGCGTCCATGCCGTCGACGGTGTCGGAGCTCGTGGCGTTGCCACGGAGCTTGCGGACGGTCTCGTCGGTCGCGGCCCGGGTACGGCGCAGGGCGGTGAGCGCGTCGGAGGCACGGGGGTCGGCGAGGTAGACGAGGGTCTGGCGGCGTTCCTGCTGGAGGGCTCGGACGGTGTCCTCGGTGGGGTAACCGATCTTCTCCACGACGTCCGTGACGTGGAACAGCTGGGCCACCTCGCGGCCCGTGAGCACGGTGGCGAAGCCCCAGATCACGGTCAGGGACACCAGCGGCACGAGAAGCAGCGCCACGATCTTCCGGCGGATGGACTTCCCGCGAAAGCGCATGGCCTCCCCCACCTTGACCCCCAGCCGGGGGTACACATGTACGTCAACAAACGGCGCGAGCCTACTACCGACTGACCGTTAACTCGAAGACGCATCCGGAAGGTGAACTTCCGCACCGGGTCGAGTCATGGCGAGTTGTCCGGGCATTGCGGGAGATTGCCCCCGTGATCAATGTGAGGAGGGGGAGTGGACCGGGATCGGCCCGTCGGACCGGTTGGCCGGAATTCTTCGGTCGTCGGGAATCTTCCTGACGCTTCGTTCGTCCTTCGTACGGGAGATGAGTGCGGAATCGGCCTCAGCAGCCGCATCCCGCGACCGGGCGGCGTAAAGCAGCGCAAGCCGGGCAGCCACTGGGGAGTCGGTGTCTTCGGACGCCGAAGAGAGCGGTGTGCCGGCGGTGGGGAGTGACACGGTGATGGGCACGGCGGAGCGGAGCAAGGCCCCCGGGGATGCCGGGGCGCCGCGTGCAAAGGGGTTGAGCAGCCCCCGGACGCCCGGTCGCGGCATTGGGTCGCACGGGGGTGGCAGGAAGCCGGTCGCGGGCCGTGCGGAGTCGGCCCGGGCCCAGGAGCGGCCCGCCTACCGGCCGTTGTGGGTCGAGGAGCCGGCGCGGCGGCGGCGGCTGCCGGATCCGGTGCGGACGGCGGCCGTAAGGGCGGTGCTCCTCATCGCCGTGACGCTCATTCAGGCCATGGTGGCCTTTCTGTGCACCATGGCCGGGGCGTGGCTGGCGTTCCCCATGGTGATCAGCAGCGTGGTGAGCACGGTCGTGGCGACCTGGGGGGCGGTCGACATCTGGGTGACCCGCCAGGTGTGGCACCAGCGCCACGGCGTGGTCTCCGTACCGAGCAGCACGGCCCGTTCGCTGCGCCGTGAACGGCGGGCCGCCCGGCGGGAGGAGCGGGCCGCCGAGCGCGAGCGGGAGCGGATACGCCGGCGGGGCGGCGCCGGGCAGCTGTCGCACTCCTGAAGCGCGAGGCGCTGCCCGGACAGCCGGAAGCGGAACCGCGCGGTCACGCCGGCCGTTTGAACATCCGGGTGGCCGTGATCTCGCTGTGCCCCACCTCCCCCGCCTGGGGCTGCTGGGGCAGGCCCGGGCGCAGGTGCTCCTCCACGCTGATGTACTTCAGGCCGGCCCTGAGGTCGGCGTCGTTGCGGAGCCGGATGACCAGCGGGAACTCGGCGAGCGCGGTCGTGTCGAACAGGCCGGTGGTGTAGAGGAGCTGGACGCCGAGCGCGTCGGACACGGCGCGCTGGAGTTCCAGCAGGTACGTGGCGTTGGCGCGGCCGATCGGGTTGTCGAGGAACAGCGTCCCCGCGTGACGGTGCTTGTCCCGTCCCCGGTCGTTCGAGCGCAGCGCCGCCATCGTGCAGTACAGGGCGATCGCCGCGGTGAGCAGCTGGCCGCCGGAGAACACGTCGCCCATCTGTCCGACGGGAACCCGCTCGGCGCGCAGCACGGCGTCGGGCTTGAGGATCTCGACGGCGACGCCCTTGGGCTGGAGCGCCGCGGCGACTCCGCGCAGCAGCAGGGACATGCCGTCGCGGCGCAGGTCGGAGTTCTTCCTCACCGCGGCCCGGGTCGCCTCGTCGATGACCTCCCCGAGCCGCTCGGTGAGCGTGGCCTGGTCGGGTTCCTCGAAGCGGATGCGCAGGAACTCCTGCCCGGACCACTCGCCGAGTCCCTCCGGCAGGCGGGACAGGCGCTGGGCGGAGCGGAGGGTGGCGAGGGCCGACTCCACGAGCCCGCGCAGCCGGTCCACGATCGAGTCGCGGTTGCGTTCCAGCTGCTCCAACTCGTCGGTGAGGACGCGCAGCCGGGGCGCGAAGGCGTCCGCCCACTTCTGGGCGTGCTCGGGCAGCGCGGCGGCGGGCAGTTCGCGGATCTGCTGCCGGGCGGGGGTGCGGACCTGCTCGTAGCGGGTGGAGTTGGCGTGCCGGACCAGCACGTCGCCGGCCTCGCGCACGGCGGCCTCGGCGGCTGACAGGTCGGCGGCGCAGCCGCGCAGCGAGCGGCGGGCCTCGGCGCCGGCCTGCCGGGCGTCCTCCAGGCCGCCGGGGTAGGGCTCCGGCTCCTCCTGCTCCTCGTCGGTCGCCTGTTCGCGCAGCAGGTCGCGGAGCATGGCGGCGACCTCGTCGAAACCGCCGGCCGCGTCCTCGGCGGCCCGGTGCGCCTCGAGCAGTTCGGCGTGCGCCTCGCGGGCCTGGGTCAACGCCTCCGCGCGGGAGGCGAGTTCGGCGGTCGCCGTGCGCAGCAGGGCCTGGGCGTGCTCGGCGTCGCGGGGGACGAGTTCCTCGGGCAGCCCGGTGTGCGCCTCGCCGTCCTCGGGGGCGTGCCGCTCGGCCTCGCCGCGCAGCCGGCCGAGCTGCTCGCTGGCGTTGGACGTACGGGTCTCCAGGAGCTGCACCAGCTCCTCCGCGCGGGCGGCGGCGGCCTGCCGGGAGGGGCCGTCGGCTCCGTCGGGCGACTGGAGCAGGTGTTCCGCGCGCGTGCGGACCTTGTTGCTGAGGCGGTCCAGTTCGGCTCGGGCCGCGCTCTCGTCGCTCTCCGCGCGGGCCTGCTCGGCGCGCAGGTCGGCGCCGACGCCGACCTTCTCGTACACCTGGGAGGCGGCCCGGTAGGCCTCGCGCAGCGCGGGCAGCGAGGCCTTGGGCGCGTCTGCCTCGGTGTCCGGTACGTCGTCGGGGGCGCCCGCGATCTCGGAGCGCTCGGCGCGCAGCGCGCGGGCGGTGCGGCGGGCGTCGTCGGCGGCCCGCTGAGCGGCGCGGCGGTCCTCGTCGGCGGCGCGGGCACGCTCCAGGCAGGCCTGGGCGCGGGCTTCCGACTCGGCCGCCTCGTCGGCGAGTTCCCGCAGCTTGACCTGCCAGCCCGCGCGCTCGCGCAGCCGGAAGGCGAGCCCGGCGAGGGCGTCGGCGGCGCGCCGGGCCCGCTGCGCGGCCTCCTGCCGCTCCTCGCGGACCTGCGCTGCTTCGGCGGCGACCTCGTCGGCCTCCGCGCGCACGGTCCGGACCTCGGCGAGCTCGGCCTCGGACTCCTCGGCGAACGCGCGCGCCTCCTGGGCGGTCCGGGCCAGCTCGGTGAGGCGCCCGGCAGGGCAGCCGGTGCGCCAGGAGGCGAGCCGTGCGGCCAGCTCCCGGTCCTTGCCGAGCCGGGCGGCGAGTGCCCGGATCTCCTCGTCCCGCTCGGTCGCCCGCGCGCGCAGCGCCCGGCGCTCCTCGTCGGCGGCGTGCTCGTCGTGCATGGCCGGGTTCGGCGGGACGAGGAACACCTGGGCGGCGCCCCCCGCGGTGGCGTCCCCGGCCGGGGTGGGGGCGAGCAGCGCGGCGGCGGTGCCCACGGCCACGGCGGACCGGGGCAGCAGGGCGGCGTCGCCGAGCACTTCGCGGGCCCGGGCGTGGGTGTCCGGGTCGGTGATGATCACACCGTCGACCAGCTCCGGGCGGGCGGCGAGCACCCGCGCGTGGTCGGCGGGGTCGACCGCCTGGGCGAGGTAGCGCCATCCGGGCAGCGCGGGGATGCCGTGCTCGCCCAGGTACTCGACGGTGGCCAGGACGTCGGGGCCGGGCGGCAGGAGCCCGCCGTCGCCCAGCGCGCCGAGGATGCGGGAGTCGTCCGCGGCGGCGGTGCGCAGCTCGAAGAGGTGGCGTTCGGCGGTGGCGACGGAGTCGTCGAGGAGCTCGCGCAACTCGTCGGCGAAGCGGTCGAGTTCCTCGGGGGTGAGAGCGCTCGGTGCGTCAGGCGAGCCGAGGGGGCGGGGCGGACTGCCGTCCGGCCTGGTGGGGCGCGCCGGGCGGGTGTCGCTGCCGTGCCGGGGCTGGGGGATGCCGGGCCGTACGTCCTCGCCGGTCAGGCTCAGCAGCTCCGCGAGCCGTCGCTCCGCCGCCAGCGACTCGGCGAGTCGGCGCTCGGCCTCGTACGACCGCTCGGCGGCCGTCGCCGCGTCCGCCGCGCGGGCCGCCGTCAGCTCCGCCCGCGACTCGGCGGAGGCCGCCTCACGCGCGTGTTCGGTGGCCTTGCGGGAGGCTTCGCGGGCCGCGTCCCAGGCGGCGACGGCGGTCTTCTCGGCGTCGCTGGCGGCGAGGGCCGCGCGCGCGGGGTCGGCGTCGGGTGCGCTGTCGTCGAGCCAGCCCGCGCGGACCGCCTCGGCGGTCTCCTGCTCGACCTCGCTGAGCCGCTGGCGCAGGTGTCCGGCCTCGCTGCGGGCACGCTGGGCCTCGGTGGCGGCGGTGGTCGAGTCCCGGTACGCGGAGTCGTTGACCTGCTGGAGCTCGGCCGAGCGCTCCTCCTCCTCGTTGGCGAGGTGCTCGGCCCTCTCGGCGGCGCCGTGCAGGGCCCGTACGAGATCGACGGCGGCCTTGGCGCGGGCGGCGAGGGCGGGGGCCGCGTCCCGTTCGGCCTCCTGGATGGCGGCGGCGACGCGGGCGACGCGGTCGGCGGCGGCACGGTGGCGCAGCACGGCCTCGGCGGCCTGCCAGGCGGAGTGCAGGGTGCGCGCGTCGGCGAGTTCGCGCTTCTGCGCGGCGGCGGACTTCTCCGCCGCCGCGAGCGCCAACGAGGCGTGCCGGTAGGCGAGTTCCGCGGCGATCAGCGCGCTGCGCTCCCGGGCGCCCTCGGAGTGCGTGACGGCGTGCGCGGTGGCCGTGACCCGCTGGGCGAGATCGGCGGCGCGCGCCCGCTCCCGCACCCCGCGCGCGGACAGCCGCCGGGCCAGGGTGCGGGTGCGGCGTTCGGCGCCGGCGTGGATGTCGCGCGCGCGTGAGCGTGCTTCGGCGGCCTCGACGATCCTGCCGAGCAGGTCGACGGACCCGGCGGTGAAGTCCCGTTCGGCGATCAGTTCGGCGCGCCGGCCCAGTTTGTTGCCGAAGCCGCTGACCAGGTCGGCCAGTCCGTCGGTGTCGCGGGTGTCGGTGACGGCACGCAGCAGCAGGTCGGTGAAGTCGGAGTCCTTCTTCACCGCGAAGAGGCCGGCCGCCTCGCCCTCGTCGGCGTTCATCTCCCGCTGGTAGCGGAAGAGTTCGGGGTCGAGACCGAGCTCGCCGAGGTGCTCGATCCAGCGGTCGTGGATCTCCTCCCAGTGCACCTCCAGGTGCGGGTAGGCCTTGCCCGCCTCGGTGAGGGCGTCCCGGAAGCCCTTCATGGTGCGGCGGCGGCCCCGCGCGCCCGACTGGCCCTCCACGGGCGGCCGTACGGCGGTGGACTCGGCGACGGGCAGGTTGTCGAGGCTCAGCCCGGGGCCCGGCCGGAAGGAGTACCAGGCCTCGGCGAACTTGCGCGGGTCGTTGGACACCTGGCGGCCGCGCCACTCGCTGACCTTGCCGACCACGACGCACTCACCGGTCAGCACGTGCTGCCACTCCAGGGCCACGTGCCCGCAGTCGTCGGCGAGCAGGAACTTGCGCAGCACGCCGGAGCTGGCGCCGCCGAGGGTGTTGCGGTGACCCGGCAGCATCACGGAGAAGATCAGCTTGAGCAGGACGGACTTGCCGCCGCCGTTCTCCAGGAAGAGCACGCCGGCGGGCGCGGGCCGGCGGGGCGGGCCGACCGGCTCCTCCTCGAAGAACTCCGCCTGGGTGGGCGCGGGTTCGGGCACCGGCTCGCCCACGCCTCGCAGGTCAAGCACGGTGTCGGCGTAGCGCGCACCGGCGGGCCCGATGGAGTAGAGGCGGACCCGGGACAGCTCGTACATGGCGGACTCTCGTCAGTCTTCTTACAGATGAGGGGGCAGGCGGGTTGCGGACGGGTTCAGGAGTGGAACGGCAGCCCGGCGTCGGCCACCAGGTCCAGGTCGTCGGTGTCCTCGGCGGGCAGCAGGGCGGCCGTGCCGTCGGTGATCGGGACGACGCCCAGTTCGAGGAGTTCGGTCATGGCCGCGCCGCCCGCCAGGTCGCGTACCTGGAGCTGGTAACGGGCGGTCGTGCGGTAGGTGCCGCCGTGGTCGTCGCCCGTGCGCTGGAGGAATCCGGAGTCGGTGAGGAATCCGACGGCCTTGGCCACGATGCCCGTGGTCGAGGCGGCGGGCCTGCGGGCGTCCTTGGTGGCGCCGGTCGCGCTGCGTCTGGCCCAGATCCGCCAGGCGGCCTCCAGTCCGGGCGCGTCGGTGGCCGGGTCGGTGTTCTCGCCCTGCTCCTCGGCGCGCTCCTCAAGGCGCCGGCACGCCTGCCGCACGAAGGCGTCGACGCCGTTGACGGTGACGCGTCCGATGTAGCCGTCGTCGGCCAGGTCCTCCGGGCGCGGGAAGGCCAGTGCCGCGACGGCGAGGTGGGCCAGCCCGTGCAGGAACCGGTCCCCGGAGTCGGCGGACGTGCGACGCGCGTAGTCGCCCATGCGGACGGCGAACACCGAGTCCTCGGCGGCCGTCACGGCCATCCCCGCACGCGGGGAGACCTCGAGCACCACGAGTCCGAGTCCGGCGGCGACGGCGTCCGCGAGCCGCGCGAACGCCGGGTCCTCGCGGTAGCGGCGCAGCAGTTCGGTGTACTCCTGGTCGCGGGCGGGCTGGAGCTTGGGCTGCAGCCCGAAGGCGACGAGCCGGGCCGCGTCGGCGGCGTCGGCGGGGGTGACGGCGGAGCCCGCCGGCACGGCGGCCGGCTCGGGTTCACTCCGGTCGACGTGCTCGGTCACGGCTTGGGCTCCTTGTCGCTCGCTCGGTCACTCATGCTGCTTCCGTCCGGTCCGCGGCCATCCCCGCCGCGTCCAGCAGGGCGGTGCCGACGATGAGATCGGCCCCGCCGAACTCGGGATCGTCCAGCTCGGTCCCGTCGTCCACGGCGAACAGCAGCTTCTCCTCGCCCTGCCGGTAGGCGGTCCCCACCGGCGGGCTGGCCGCGTGCACCGCCAGCAGCGCCACCAGATAGGGCAGGTCGGGGTCCTGCCGCCGGGCTTCGGCCAGCAGCCCGGACAGCCGTCGGGGGGCGTCCGCCGGAAGGTCCAGCAGCTCCGTCGCCGCGGCCAGCTGCTCCTCGCTGAACCGGCTGTCGTCCGGCGTGGCGATCAGGTCGGGTTCGGGCATCTCGGCGCCCAGGTGTTCGCGCTCCACCGGCGGGGTGAGCAGTATGCCGACGAGATCGGCGACCCGGACCGACACCGGTGTGCGCAGCCCCGTCCCGTGCGCGAAGAAGGCGTCCGTGACCCGGATCGCCTGTTCCACGGGAAGCGGGAGGACGGGCGCGAGGAGGTGCCCGTAGAGGTCGGTGCCCGAGGTGGTCAGGGGGGTGGCGAAGGCCTGCCGGTCCTGCTCGGCACGGAAGAGGGGGCCGGCCTCCAGCAGCCGCGACTGGAGTTGGGTGTGCCGCCGGATGCAGTCCTTGACGATGTCGACGAGTTCGGCGGCGCGCCGCTTGTGCTCGGGGTCCTCGGTCTCGTCACGTGCCTTGCGGATGTTGGTGAGGATCGCGTTCTCGTGGCGGTACCGGTCGGCCACGTGGTCCAGGGCCTCGGTGATCATGTCGGGCACGGTTTTGAGCCAGTCCACGGCGCGGACGTTGCGCCGGGTCGCCTCCAGGGCACGGCGCAGGGTCTCCGAGTACTGCACGGTACGGTACCGGGCCTGCTCGGCGGCGAGCTGGGCGTCGGCGAGGCGGCCGCGGTTGATGAGCACCTCGAGCTTGACCTCGGCGGCGATCTGGGCGCTGGTGACATCGGTGTCGAGGGCGCCGACGAGGACGTTGACGGCTTCGTCGGTCGTCCGGAGGTAGACCGTGCCGCCGGGGCCGGGGACCTCCTCGATCAGCTTGAAGTCGTAGTCACGGCGCACGTACGTGCCGTCCGGCGCGAACGTGCCGTACACCGCGCGGAAACCGCGGTCGACGCTGCCGACGTTGATGAGGTTCTCCAGGACCCAGCGGGCGACTCGCTCGTGCTCGGCGACGGGCCGCCGCGGGGCCTGGGCGGCGATGCGCGGGATGAGCCGGGCCACGACCTGCTCGTGGTCGGCGCCCGTGTCGAAGTCCATGTTCAGCGTGACGAGGTCGATGGCCGCGAGAGCCACCTCGGCCATGCCGTACACCGAGTACTCCCCCGCCAGGCTGGCCTTGCGCGCGTCGAGGTCGTGCAGCGGTGCGGTGCAGGCGAGCGCCCGCAGCCGCCGCGCCAGCCCCTCGTCCGCGGCCGGGCCCGGCGCCGGGCGCGGCCCCGCGTTGAACTGGGGCGGAGCGCTGTCCGTCGATGCAGGCGAAGTCACGGTGCACAGACTAGGTCCTCGGTCTGACAACGACCCAAACGACGCAGAAGCGACGGCCGTCACACAGGCGCGAGGCGGCGTCAGGAGGCGGAGCCGGTCGCTGTCCCGCCCGTCCCGCCGGCCCCCGCCGTCTGTCCGTCCCGCCCGTCCCGCCCGTCCTGGCCGACCCGGCGCCGGTAGACCTCCACGATCCGCTCCAGCGAGTCGGCGAAGTACGTGTGGAGCAGCTTCTCCGCCTCCCCGCGGTCCCCGGCCTGCAGCGCCTGGAGGATCTGGCGGTTACGGGCGAGGTAGGGCTCGTGCAGCGCCCGCGGATCGTCGACGACGTGGAAGGCCAGGCGCAGTTCGGCGAAGACGCTGCGCATCAGCTCGTCGGTGCGTTCGCTGCCGGCCAGGGCGACGAGTTCCCGGTGGAAGTGGAAGTTGGCCGTCCCCAGTCCTTTCCAGTCATCTGCGACGGCCGCCTGCTGTCCCTCGGTGATCGCCGCGGCCAGTGCGTCCAGCGCGTAGGGCGGCTCGCCCAGCCCCCGGACGACGGCGCACTCGACGAGGGCGCGGATGCGGTAGATGTCCTCGACGTCCTCGACCGTCAGGACCCGGACGAACACGCCCCGGTTGAGCTCGTGGACGAGTAGGCGCTCGTGGGTGAGCAGCCGGAACGCCTCGCGCAGCGTGTTGCGGGAGACGCCGAGCGCCCCGCCGATGCTGTCCTCCGACAGCCGGGTGCCGGGTGGGAAGTAGCCCTCGGCGATGCGGCCTCTGAGGATGTCCGAGACCCGCTCGGCGGTGCTGGTGCGCCCCAGGAGCGCGCGGTCGTCGGCCAGTCCCGTCAGCTGCTCTGCCATGCCCGGAATTCAACCGCAGACACAAGGACGAGACAACACGGGTATTGAAGGATCGTTGAACGATCCTCTACGGTGCTCGGCACGGCTCGCTTCTCCGCACTCTCCGTCCTCCCTCTGCGAGGTGCCCATGAGCACGACCCCTCCGCCACGGTCCGCGACTCCCGGCGTGCAGTCGGCGCAAGGTGAACACACCTCCGCCAACGGCCCGTTGGGCTGGCTGCACGCGCTCGGACCACGTGGTCGCCGCGCCTTCACCGGCGCTTTCGGCGGATACGCCCTGGATTCCTACGACTACTTCACACTGCCGCTGAGCATGGTGGCGCTGGCGGCGTACTTCGGCCTCGACAGCGGCCAGACCGGTCTGTTCACCACCGTCACGCTGGTGGTCTCCGCCATCGGCGGTGCCGTGGCGGGCGTGGTGGCGGACCGGGTCGGCCGGGTCCGGGCCCTGATGATCACGGTGATCACCTACGCGGTGTTCACCGTGGCCTGCGGGTTCGCGCCCACCTACGAGACGCTGCTGGTCTTCCGGGCTCTCCAGGGCCTCGGCTTCGGTGGTGAGTGGGCGGTCGGCGCGATCCTGGTCGCCGAGTACGCGAGCGCCCGGCACCGGGGGCGCACGCTGGGCGCGGTCCAGAGCTCGTGGGCCGTCGGCTGGGCGCTGGCGGCGATCGTCTACACGCTGGTGTTCTCCTTCGCGGACGACGACCTGGCCTGGCGCGTGATGTTCTGGACCGGCGCGCTGCCCGCGCTGCTCGTGGTGTGGCTGCGCCGCCGCGTGCACGACGCCCCGCGGGCGAGCGCCGCCCGCGAACAGAGCCCGCAGCGCGGTTCCTTCGCGGCCATCTTCCGGCCCGGCACCGCCGATGCTCCGGGACTGCTGCGCACGACGGTCTTCGCGGGCCTGCTGTCCACGGGCGTGCAGGGCGGCTACTACACGCTCGCGACCTGGGTGCCGACATACCTGAAGAGCGAGCGTGGCCTTTCGGTCGTGGGCACCGGCGGCTACCTGACGTTCCTGATCTCCGGAGCCTTCCTCGGCTACCTGACCGGCGGCTACCTCACCGACCGGCTCGGCCGGCGCCGCAACATCTGGCTCTTCGCCCTGCTGTCGGCCGTCTGCATCCTGGCGTACGCGAACATCCCCAGCGGCGCCAACACCCTGCTGCTGGTGCTCGGATTCCCGCTCGGCTTCTGCATGTCGGCCATCTTCAGCGGCTTCGGCTCCTACCTGAGCGAGCTGTACCCGACGGCGGTGCGCGGCACCGGACAGGGCTTCACCTACAACACCGGCCGCGCGGTGGGCGCGGTCTTCCCGACCCTGGTGGGCTTCCTGGCCGACAGTTGGGGCGTGGGCGGCGCACTGGTCTTCGGCGCGGTCGGGTACGGCATCGCGGCGCTGGCCCTGCTGGGACTGCCGGAGACGCTCGGATCGGAGCTGCAGTGACCACGGCGAACCGCACCGGGGACCGTCCCCTGACCCTCGTCCAGGAGCACGCGCACGCGTGGAGCCCGAAGTCCGCGCGGGAGCGCTTCCGGGAAGGCCTGGCGGGCCCCACGGCCGGGGTCGCGGCCGGGCACACCCAGGCCAACCTGATCTCGGTGCCCGCCGACTGGGCCTACGAGATGCTGCTGTTCTGCCAGCGCAACCCCAAGCCCTGCCCGGTGCTCGACGTCACGGACGCCGGTTCGTGCACCACCGTCCTCGCCGAGGGCGCGGACCTGCGCACCGACCTGCCGCGCTACCGGGTGTGGGTGGACGGCGAACTGGCGGACGAACCGACGGACGTGCGCGCCCACTGGCGGGACGACCTGGTCTCGTTCCTGATCGGGTGCAGCTTCACCTTCGAGTGGGCGCTGGCGGGGGCCGGCGTGCCGATCCGCCACGTCGAGCAGGGCCGCAACGTGCCGATGTACGTCACCGGCCGCCAGTGCCGTCCGGCGGGACGGCTGCGCGGTCCGATGGTGGTGTCCATGCGCCCAGTGCCGCCGGAGCACCTGACGGCCGCGATCCGGGAGAGCAGCCTGCTCCCGGCCGTGCACGGCAGCCCCGTGCACTGCGGCGACCCGGCGGCGCTCGGCATCGACGACCTCGGCCGGCCCGACTTCGGCGATCCGGTGACCGCCGAGCCCGACGACATCCCGGTGTTCTGGGCCTGCGGGGTGACCCCGCAGGCCGCCGTGATGGCCTCGCGCCCGCCGTTCGCCATCACGCACGCGCCGGGCCAGATGTTCCTCACCGACGCCCGGGACGAGCAGTACCGCGTGCTCTGACCGCAACGCACGCAGCCGCACGCAAGCATGCGAAGCATCAAAAACACCGAAGAACACCTCAGAACACCAAGCACACCAACACCAAGCACACCAAGCACACGGAAGAAGATCCATGACCTCGATCGATCTGAACGCCGACCTCGGCGAGGGCTTCGGCCGCTGGCGGCTCACCGACGACGAGCGGCTGCTGTCCGTCGTCACCAGCGCCAACGTGGCCTGCGGCTTCCACGCCGGGGACGCGGCCACCATGCGCCGGGTGTGCGAGCTGGCGGCCGAGCGCGGCGTGACGATCGGCGCGCAGGTCTCCTACCGGGACCTGGCGGGGTTCGGGCGGCGCGCGATGGACGTGCCGTCCGCCGAACTCGCGGCCGAGGTCGCCTACCAGATCGGCGCCCTGGAGGTGTTCGCGCGCGCAGCGGGCGCGCGCGTGGCGTACGTGAAGCCGCACGGTGCCCTCTACAACCGGGTGGTGCACGACGAGGAGCAGGCCGGGGCGGTGATCGAGGGGGTGCTCCTGGCGGACGGCTCGCTGCCGGTCCTCGGCCTGCCCGGCTCCCGCCTGCTGGAGCTGGCCGGCAAGGCGGGTCTGCCGGCCGTCGCGGAGGCGTTCGCGGACCGGGCGTACACGGAGGAGGGCACGCTCGTGCCGCGCGGCCGGGACGGAGCGGTGCTCAGCGATCCGGAGGCGGTCGTGGAGCGCTCGGTGGAACTCGCGCGCTCCGGCACGGTCACCGCGCAGTCCGGCGCGCGCATCGAGGTACGCGCCCGCTCGCTGTGCCTGCACGGGGACACACCCGGCGCGGTCGAGCTGGCCCGTCGGGTGCGCGAGCGGCTGGTGGCGGCGGACGTGAGCGTGGAGGCCTTCGCATGAGGGCGCTGCCCGTCGGCGACCGCGGACTGCTGGTCGAGCTGGGCTCGGGCGAGGAGGCCCAGGCGCTGCACGCGGAACTGCTGCGGCGCCGCGCGGAAGGGCTGCTGTCCGTCGGCGAGATCGTGCCCGCCGCCCGCACCGTCCTCCTCGACGACCTCGACGACCCGCACCGCCTGGCCGCCGAGCTGACCGCCGCCGAGGTGCCGCCCGTCGTCCCACGCGCGCGTGAGGTCGTCGAGCTACCGGTCCGCTACGACGGCCCGGACCTCGCCGACGTCGCCGCCCACTGGGGCGTTCCGGTACCGGAGGTGGGCCGTATCCACGCGGCCACCGAGTTCACCGTCGCCTTCTGCGGGTTCGCCCCCGGCTTCGGCTACCTCACCGGACTCCCGGCGGGCCACGACGTGCCGCGCCGGGCCACTCCGCGCACCTCCGTCCCGGCCGGCGCCGTCGCTCTGGCCGGTTCGTACACCGGCGTGTACCCGCGGTCGTCGCCGGGCGGCTGGCAGCTGATCGGCACGACCGGCGCCGTCCTGTGGGACCACACGCGCGTGCCGGCCGCGCTGCTGTCACCGGGCGCCCGCGTCCGCTTCGTACCGGTGGAGGACGCATGACCGACCGGGCGCTCGTGGTGGTCCGGGCCGGAGCGCTGACCACCGTGCAGGACCGCGGGCGGCCCGGGTACGCCCATCTCGGCGTCCCCCGGTCCGGGGCGCTCGACCCGCCCGCGGCGGCGCTCGCCAACCGGCTGGTCGGCAACGCCCCCGACGCGGCCGTCCTGGAGACGACGCTCACCGGCTGCGCCCTGCGGCCGCGCTCGGCGGTCACGGTGGCGGTCACGGGCGCGCCGTGCCCCGTGCGGGTGGGCGGGCGGCCGGCCGCCTGGGGCGCGCCGGTGGTGGTGCCCGCCGGGGAGGTGCTGGAGGTCGGGGCGGCCGAGCGGGGCGTACGGGCCTACGTGGGTGTCTGTGGCGGCGTCGCCGTCGAGCCGGTGCTCGGCAGCCGTTCCACGGACCTGCTGTCCGGTCTCGGACCGGCGCCGCTCGCGGACGGGGCGGTGCTGCCGCTGGCGAGTCCCTCCGCTCCGCACGCGCGTGTGGACGTCGCCCCGCAGCCCGGCCCGCCGGCCGAGCTCGTGCTGCGGGTGACGTTCGGGCCGCGCGACGACTGGTTCACGCCCGGTGCCCGCCGCGACCTCACCGCGCGGACGTTCCGGGTGTCGTCGGCGAGCAACCGCATCGGGCTGCGCACGGAGGGACCCGCGCTGGAGCGGGCGCGTCCCGGCGAACTGCCCAGCGAGGGCATGGTCCTCGGCGCGGTACAGGTCCCCCCGAACGGCCGGCCCGTGGTGTTCCTGGCCGACCACCCGACCACCGGGGGCTATCCGGTGATCGCGGTGGTCCGTGCCGCGGATCTGCCGGCGGCGGCGCAGGCGCTGCCCGGCACACCGGTCCGCTTCGTGGCCGTCCACCGCCGTTGAGCCCTGAGGCCGCTCGTCGCGCCCTGAATTCCGGTGCGCCCCTGGTGTGGCCCATGGACCTCTCAAGCGGCCTCCTGGCGGTCCGCGACCGACAGGGCGGCGAGTGCCGCGGACACGGCGTGCGCGGTGCGCAGGTCGAGGCGGGCGCTGGTGCCGCGGGCGCGGTGGCGCATCTCGTCCGCGGCCAGCCGCAGCAGTTGCGGCAGCAGGTCGGTGCACCGGCGGGCCACCCAGCCCGTCCCGGCCGTGGCGAGCCACCACAAACTCGCCGACCGGGTGGGCGCGGGGAACTCCGGCTCCGCCGAGGGCGCGGGTCCGCTCGCCGTGCCCGCCTCCGTGAGGAGGGCGTGGAAGCGCAGGGCGAACTGCCGGTGGCCGCGCTCGCCGGGGTGCAGCCGGTCCGCGCTCCACAGCGCGCGGTCGGTGAGCCAGGCGCCTTCCGAGGCGTGCAGGTGGACGGCGCCGTGCCGGTCGGAGAGCGCGTGCACCACCGCGTTGACCGCGCGTTGCCGCCGGGCGAGCGGGCGGGCCAGCGCGCTCGGCAGGCCCAGCGTCGCACCGGGGTCGGGCAGGCAGGCGGTGAGCAGGACGGCGCCGCGGCCGGTGAAGGCCGCGTAGATCTCGTCCAGCCGGGCGGCCACCGCGTGGATGTCGAAGGTGCACCGCAGCGTGTCGTTGACGCCGATGACAACCGACACCAGGTCCGGACGCAGCTCCAGTCCGGCCGGGGTCTGCCGCTCCAGTACGTCACGCGTCTGGGCCCCGCTGACCGCGAGGTTGGTGAACTCCACCTGTTCCTCGGCCAGCCCGCCGGCCAGCAGCGCGGCCCAGCCGCGCCATCCGTCGGCGACGGGATCGCCCACGCCCTCGGTGAGCGAGTCCCCCAGGGCCACGAAACGGACCGGTCTCATACGACGCCCTCCACGACGCCGCGACCGCACAGCACCGTGGTGTCGTGCGCCGACAGGAACGCCTCCACCGCCGCGCCCCATCCGAAGCACTCGGCACGCGCGCGTGCCGCCTCCCGCCGCTCCGGCTCGGAGCGCGCGAGGAGCATCTCCACCGCGTCCGCGAAGGCCTCCCCGCGGCCGGCAGCCGTGGCCCCCGCGGAGCCGATCACCTCGGGCAGCGCGGACGACGCGCTGGCCACCACGGGTGTACCGCACGCCATGGCCTCCAGGGCGGCGAGCCCGAAGGTCTCGGCCGGCCCGGGCGCCAGGCACACGTCGGCGCAGGCCTGGAGCGCCCCCAGCAGGCTCCGGTCCGAGACGTGCCCCAGGAAGGTCGCCGGCAGCCCGCGTTCCCGCGCCCGCTGCTCCAGCCGCCCCCGCAGCGGCCCGTCCCCGGCCACCACGAGCACCGCCCGCCGGCCACGGCGCAGCAGCGTCTCCAAGGCGTCGAGCGCCGTGCCGGGCCGCTTCTCCACCGACAGCCGGGAGCACATCACCAGCAGGGCCTCGTCCCCGCGCGCGTGCCGCGCACGCAGCCCCATGTCCCGCAGGGAGGGGTGACAGGCCATCAGGTCGACGCCGAGCGGGGCGCGTACGACGTTGCGCGCGCCGATCCGGACGAACTCCCGCTCGGCGAACTCGGTGGTGCACACGACGCGCGAGTACACGTGCGCGGTGCGCAGGTTGAGGGCGTCGGCGGCCCGCCGGGAGAGGTTCTCCGGCAGGCCCCAGGTGCGCAGCACGCCGTCGGCGGTCTCGTGGGAGACCATCACGGCGGGGACCCGGGCCCGCCGTGCCCACCTGCCGGTCCAGCGCAGTGTCGTACGGTCGGACACCTCCAGGCGGTCCGGGGCGAGGTGCTCCAGGAGGGCGGCCACGCGCCGTTTGTCGGTGAGCACCCGGTAGCCGCCGGTGCCGGGCAGCAGCGGGCCGGGCAGCGTGATCACGCGGCCCTGCTCGGTCTCGCGGTCGGTGTGGCGCTCGCCGGGGACGACGAGGACGGGTTCGTGGCCCGCCGCCCGGAAGCCCTTGCCGAGTTCGCGCAGGGCGGTGCGCAGACCGCCCGAGGCGGGGGCGACGAAGTTGGCGAGCCGCACGATCCGCAGCGGCCGGGTGCCGGCTTCGGTGGTCATGCCGCGACCACCGTCCTCCGGGCGCCGAGCACGTCCTCGTAGTGCGCGATCAGCTGGTCGCCGACGGCCGCCCAGGTCCGCCCCTCGACCATGACCCGCCCCGCCGCCCCGTGGGCGGCGCGCAGCGCCGGGTCGGCGGCCAGGGCCGCCACCGCGTCCCGTACGGCGTCGGCGTCGCAGGGAGGCACCAGCAGGCCGGTGCGGCCGTGCGCGACCAGGTCGAGCGGTCCGCCGACGGCGGGCGCCACGACCGGCACGCCGCTGGCCATGGCCTCCTGGACGGTCTGGCAGAAGGTCTCGAAGGGACCGGTGTGCGCGAACACGTCCAGCGAGGCGAAGATCCTGGCGAGTTCGTCGCCGGTCCGGCGGCCCAGGAAGACCGCGCCCGGCAGGCTCTCGGTCAGGGGCGGCCGGCTGGGCCCGTCGCCCACGACGACGACCCGTACGCCCGCCAGGCCGCAGACGCCGGCCAGGAGCTCGACCCGCTTCTCGGGGGCGAGCCGGCCGACGTAGCCGACGATCACCTCGCCGTTCGGGGCGAGTTCACGGCGCAGTGCCTCGTCGCGCCGGTCCGGGCGGAAGCGGACGGTGTCGACGCCGCGCGGCCAGAGCCGTACCCGGGGCACCCCGTGCGCCTCCAGATCGTGCAGGGCGGCGCTGGAGGGGGCCAGGGTGCGGTCGGCGGCGGAGTGCACGGAGCGGATGCGGCGCCAGGCGGCCGCCTCGCCCGCGCCCATGTAGGTGCGGGCGTAGCCGGCCAGGTCGGTCTGGTAGACGGCGACGGCCGGGACGCCCAGCCGGGCGGCGGCGGCCATGCCGCGGACGCCGAGGACGAAGGGGCTGGCGAGGTGGACCAGGTCGGCGCGGTGCTCGGTGACGGCAGCGGCGAGGCGCCGGCTGGGGAGGGCGACGCGTACCTGGGGGTAGCCGGGGAGCGGGAGGGAGGGGACATGGACGACGGGGCACGGCGCCGCGAGGGCGTCGGCCTTGACGCCGGGCGCGGGGGCCGGCGCGACGACGAGCGGGAGGTGACCGCGATCTACGAGGTGCCGGGCGGTCTGGAGCGCGCAGTGGGCCACGCCGTTCACATCGGGGGGAAAGGATTCGGTCACGATGACGACACGCATACCGGTGTTGTCGCCGCGCTGGACGTGGCCGCGTCAACGTGGATCTTTCCGGCCGAGGAACGTCGTGTGAGCGTTGCACCGCACACCCGAGCAGGCCGGGCCGTGTCCATGCCCTCCTGACCCGTGGGTCACCCGGTGTTCACGCGGTGAGCCCTTCCGGTCCGATCCGGCTGCGTACGGCGGTCTGGACCTCGGCCTCCTCGGCCGGATCGGCGGCGAGCCGGCGCAGTTGCTCGACCACGCGGGCATCGGCGGTCTCGGCGTGCCGGGCGGCGATTTCGCGGGTGGTCTCCTCGCAGTCCCAGAGGCATTCGACGGCGAACCCGGCGGGGAAGGAGGGATCGGTGGCGGCGAGCGCGCGGGCGGCGCGGCCGCGCAGATGGGAGGAAGCGGTCTCTCGGTAGATGTGGCGCAGGACCGGTGCGGCGCAGGCGATGCCGAGGCGTCCGGCGCCGTCGACGAGCGTCCACAGGGTCGGCGCGTCGGGGCCCTCGCCCCGCACGGCCTCACGGAGGGCCCCCAGGACGAGGTCGCTGTCCTGGGCACCGCCGCGGCAGGCGAGCATGCGTCCGGCGGCGGCGCCGAGGGCGTCGGGCCGGTGGGCCCACCCTCGCGCGCGGTCGACGGCGGCGATGCTGCGCATCCGTTCGAAGGCGGCCACGGCGGCCTCGACGACGGGGGTGGTGCCGTCGGCGACGGCGGCCTCGACGAGGTCGAGGGCGCCCGGGTCGTTGCTGTCGGCGAAGTAGCGCAGGGCGGTGCACCGGGCTCCCTCGGTGCCGTCCTTGGCGGCCCGCAGGATCTCCGGCCGGTCCTCGGGGCCGGCGACGGCGACCAGGCAGCGGGCGGCCGGGACGTGCAGGGCCGCGCCGCGCTCGACGCCCTGCTGGGCCCATTCGAGGACGGCCCGCACGCTCCAGTCCGGGCGGGGCCCGCCGGGCCGCATCTGCCGCTGCCAGCGGTCGAAGCAGCCGGCCTCCTGGGCGGCACGCACGCGCGTGGCGATCGATTCGCGCGGGTCCTCGGCCCACAACCGCCACGGCCGGGGCTCGAAGGCGTCGCGCACGGCGACGGCCAGCTCGGCCTCGCCCTCGGGGTCGGCGGGGAAACGCGCCAGGACGGGTGCGGCGAGGGCGCGCAGGGCGGCGTCGTCGTCGCGGAGCGCGAGCTCGTCGAGGGCCCAGGCCCAGTTGGAGCCGTGAGCGGCGTACCTGCGCAGCAGTTCGAGCGCGTCCCGCCTGCCGTACGAGGCGAGGTGGCCGAGTACGGCGAGCGCCAGTCCGGTACGGGACTCGTCGGTGTCGAAGGCGTCCTCGGGGTCGAACAGGTGCGCCTCGACGGCGTCGAGTTCGCCGTTCAGGTCGAGGTACAGGCGGGCGTAGTAGAGGGAGCGGTTCTCCACCTGCCAGTCGTGGCGGGGATCGCGCAGCACGCAGTGGTCCAGGGCCGCGAGCGCCTCGGCGCGCGGGGCGGTGAGCGCGTGCAGCGTGCCGTCGCCACGGCCCCGCTGGAGCAGGCCGAGCAGCGTACCGCTGGGCGCTATGACCGGATCGAACATGGGAAACAGCCTCACATCAAGCGTCGACGCAACCGGGGAACACGCATTACCTGGCCGCGTGACACAACGTCGGGGCGCCCGCCGTCTCTTGCTTGCTGTAGACCATCTCTCTCTGCCTCTCGTCTGTGGCCCATGCGGACCGCATCACGGCCCGCGCGGTGCGGCAACACCTGCCCAGCCATCGCGTCCGTGAATCACGACGTCATGATGACCCGCGGGTTTCTCCTGCCGCGACCGTATTTCCGGCGGCCCTTTACCGCCTCCCCCGTTTTCCGTGTCGTCGCTGGTAGGGACGTTCGGATCAATGTGCGCCGAACAATTCCAGGAGTTCTGCCCTGCCGAACATCCGGGCGGTGTCGACGGCCGACGGGGTTCCCGCACCGGGATCCGCGCCGCCTTCCACAAGTGCTTCGATCACGTCCGCCTCACCCTTGAAGACGGCTCCCGCGAGCGGAGTCTGGCCCCGGTCGTTCACCTGGTCGGGCGTGGCGCCCCGGGCGAGCAGCGCCCGCACCGCCTCCGCGTGGCCGTGGTACGCGGCGAGCATGACCAGCGAGTCACCGCGGTCGTTGGTGAGGTCGGCCGGAACCCCCGCGTCGACGTACGCCGCGAGCGCCTCGGTCCGCCCCTGCCGGGCCAGATCGAAGATCTTGGTCGCCAACTCCACGACCTCGGGGTCGGGGTCGGGGGCTTCACTCATCGGCCTGACCGCCTCTCTTGGAACGTGTGACTTCGGGGACTTCCGGGGACCGGAGGACGTACCGGCAGCGGTGCGACCCGCCGCCGTACGAGTGAATCGCCAGCGTACTGGCTCCGGGGGCACATGACCCGATCTGCCCGAGGTAAGGATCATCCCGGCGGCACCAGGCACCCCGCCGGGCACAGGAGTCCCGCTCGACCGGCCCCGTACCACTGGACCGACCGGGCGAAATACGCAGCAATTCACCCAGTTGCACCTTTTATCCTATGGATACATGCTGTGATCCTGGAAGAACTCAGGGTGACTGTCCCCCTCGACACCAGGAGACCTCAAATGATCCTCTCCATCTCAGGCGTCTTCCTGCTCGGCGTCATCGTCTTCCTCTTCTTCAGGAAGGACGGGCTCAAGGGCTCGCACGCCTGCACGTCGGCGCTGTTCGGCTTCTACCTGGCGAGCACGGGCATCGCCCCCAGTATCAAGGCCGGTGGCGAAAGCCTGGCGGGGCTACTGGGCGGCATCAAGTTCTGAGTGTCCCGACGCCGCCCCTCCCGCCCCTCCCGCCCGTACGCACCCTCAGGAGACAGCAGTGGCCCGGCGCCCCCTTCCCCGCATTCTGAGCACCGGCGGAGCGCAGCTCGCCAGGAGCCGGGAGCTGGCCCGGACGGCGGCCGACAGCGCCACCGACGTCCTCCACCCGCTGATCACCGTCACGCGTGGCCTGCGCCGGCTCGCCTCGGCCGGCCGGCGCAGGTGGGCGGACACGCCCAAGGACAGGCGCGGGCCACTGCTGTTCCTGGCGGCCTCGACGGTCATGGTCGTGGCCCTGATGCCGTACGGACCGCTGCTCGCCGCCGTCACGCTGATGGCGGCTGCGGCCTGGCACGGCCGGGACCGCACACCGGCCGCCCCGGCGGGGCCCGACGAGTCCCAGGCCCAGCGCCTGACGTCGCTCTACGAGGCCCTCGTCCCCCACTTCTCCGCCGCCGAGGATCCGGCTCCGCTGTACGCGCACGGCGGGGACTGGGAGAAGGCCTTCGCCGCGCACGAGTTCGACGACACGGGACGCGTCGGGCACCTGCTGATCCGGTACCCGGCGTACTTCCCGGACGGCGAGAGCGAGGCCCGTGCGCGGATCGAGACGCTGCTCGCCGCGAAGGCCGGGCGGGGCCGCGAGTACCGCTTCGTGTGGGACCAGGAGGGCAACGAACTCACCGTCACCGTCCTCGCCCCACTGCCCGCCGACATCGCCGCCCAGCGGTTCGTCACCGCGCCCGGCGAGACGGTCCTCGGCTTCACCGACCCCACCGAGGTGCAGCGCACCCTGCCCCTCTCCTTCGGCACCTTCGGCGAGGAACAGCGCGACGTTCCTCCCGTCGTGTGGCGCACCGGACCGCGCTCGACCGCGCCGCACCTGCTGGCCATGGGCCGGCCGGGCAGCGGCACCTCGACCCTGCTGCGGTCGGTCGCGCTCCAGGCCCTCCAGCACGGTGACGTACTCATCGTCGACGGGGGCGGCACCGGCGAGTACGCCTGCCTGACCGGGCGCGACGGGGTGCTCGCGGTGGAGTGCGGACCGGCCGGGGCGCTGGCCAGTCTGGAGTGGGCCGCGCACGAGACCGAGCGGCGGCTCATCGCCGTCAACCGGGCGCGCCAGGCGGGTCATCCGCCCCCGGACGACACCAAGCGGCCGCTGTGGATCCTGCTCGACCGGCCGAGCGCCCTCTCCCATGTGGCCGCGGCGGAGGGCCGCAACGACCCGCAGGCGCTGCTCCAGGTGCCGCTGCGGCACGGCCGGGCGGCCCAGGTGACCGTGGCCGTGGCCGAGCAGTTCGACAGCGCCGACACGCTGAACGAGGGGGTGCGGCAGCACACGCGCGCGCGTGTCGTGCTGGGGCCCGCGACGAGGGAGCAGCTGGTCGACGTGCTGGGTGTGCCGCCGCACACCACTTCGCCGGCCGAGGTGCCGCCGGGGCGGGGGTACGCCCGGCTGGGCCATGGGCCGGTGCATCGGCTGCAGGTGCCCTCGACGCCCGATCCGTACGACGACGACACCAGTGAGGCCGATCGGCAGACGGTGCTGGCGTTGCTGCCGCCGCGGACCACACCGGCGGACGCGGGGGCGACGGATCCGGCGCCGGAGCCGGTGGAGGCCGCGCCGGTGCCCGCCGAGGCCGCGGTGGCCGAGAGTTCGTCGTGAGTGTGAGTTCGTCGTGCGGAGGAAGGCTCCCTAGGCCACGAAGGTGCGCGGTGACTCCGTTCCGCTGCCCGCGCCCGTCTCCACCAGGCGTGCGGCCGCCGCCAGCCGGGCCGCCGCCTCCTCCGCCACCGCTCCGCCGACCGTGAAGGGGAGCCGTACATAGCCCTCGAAGGCGCCGTCGACCCCGAAACGGGGGCCCGACGGCACGCGTACGCCGACCCGCTCCCCCGCCTCCGCGAGCCGTGAGCCCGACAGGCCGCCCGCGCGGACCCACAGGGTCAGGCCGCCCTTGGGGACCTGGAACTCCCAGGTGGGCAGTTCACGGCGGACCGCGCTGACGAGGGCGTCACGGTTCTCGCGGGCCTGGTCGCGCCGGAGGTCGACCGCCTGCTCCCACCCGCCGGTGGTGAACAGCCAGTTGACGGCGAGCTGCTCCAGGACGGGTGTGCCCAGGTCGGCGTAGGCGCGCGCGGCGACCAGGCTGCGGATCACGTCGGGGGCCGCCCGCACCCAGCCGATGCGCATCCCGGCCCAGAAGGCCTTGCTCGCCGAGCCGACCGTGATCACCGTGGAGCCGGCCGGGTCGAAACCGCACACCGGGCGCGGCATCGCGGAGCCGTCGAGGTCCTCGTCGAGCCGCAGGTCGGTCATCGTCTCGTCCGCGACGAGCACCGTGCCCGCCGAGCGGGCCGCGTCCACCAGCCGGCGCCGCTGGTCCTCGTCGGCGAGCGCGCCGGTGGGGTTGTGGAAGTCGGCGACGACGTAGGCCAGGCGGGGCGCGGCGTCCCGCAGGACCTGGCGCCAGCGGTCCATGTCCCATCCGCTGAGCCCCTCGCCCATCGCCACCGGTACGAGCCGGGCGCCCGCCTCCCGCATCAGCTGGAGGATGTTGGCGTACGAGGGCGACTCCACGGCGATGCGCTCGCCGCGTCCCGCGAAGAGGTGGCAGATCGCGTCGATGGCGCCCATCGCGCCGGTCGTCACCATGATCTGCTCGGGCATGGTCGGGATCCCGCGCGCGGTGTACCGCTCGGCGAGCACCGAGCGCAGCGCGGGCAGGCCCGCCGGATAGTCGCCGTGCGTGTGGGCGTACGGCGGCAGTTCCTCCAGGGCGCCCTGGACCGCCCGGGTGAGCCACGGCTCGGGGGCCGGCAGGGCCGCGCAGCCCAGGTCGATGATCGAGCCGAGCGCCTCGGGCGGCAGGGGCTCGAGACCGCGGGCGGGCAGCGGGTTGCCCGCCGGGACCGCCGTCCAGCTGCCCGCGCCGCGCCGGGACTCCAGGAAGCCCTCGGTGCGCAGTGCCTCGTAGGCGGCGGCGACCGTGGTGCGGCTGACGGAGAGGGCGAGCGCCAGTTCGCGCTCGGCGGGCAGGCGGGCGGCCACCGGCACCCTGCCTTCCAGGACCAGCAACCGGATGCCGTCGGCGAGCGCCCGGTAGGCGGGCGGACGGCGGGTGCCGGGGCCGGCCGGGCGGTCCTGCTGGGAGGTGAGCAGCCGCGCGAGCTGCGCGGCGCCCACCGCCGAGGTCCACTGCGCCATGAAGATCAGTCCACCTTCCCCAGATTGGCCATGGATGGCTTGTCTTTCCACGCCACAGAGTGTCACGCGTCAGGCCACTACCACCATCCGGGGGACCCTTTGTCCACGAAGCACACCGCGCGGCGGTCGGTCCAGCTGTACGCGGGGCTCGGGCTGTACGGCGCGAGTTCCGCGCTCCTGGTGGAGGCCGGTCTCGGTCTCGAGCCGTGGAACGTCCTGCACCAGGGTCTGGCGGAACTCACGGGCCTGGGCATGGGTGTCGTGCTCACGATCGTGGGTGCGGCGGTGCTGCTGCTGTGGGTCCCGCTGCGCCAGCGCCCCGGTCTCGGCACCGTCTCCAATGTCCTGGTGATCGGCGCCGCGATGGACGCCACGCTCTCCGCGCTGCCCGCCGCGCACGCCCTGGCCGTGCGGATCCCCCTCCTGGTGGCCGGCATCGTGCTCAACGGCGCGGCGACCGGCCTCTACATCGCCGCGGACTTCGGCCCGGGTCCGCGCGACGGTCTGATGACCGGGCTGCACCGGCGCACGGGCCGCTCGATCCGGCTGATCCGCACCGCTGTGGAGATCACCGTCGTGGCCACCGGGTTCGCCCTGGGCGGCACCGTCGGGGTGGGCACCCTCCTGTACGCGCTGTCGATCGGTCCGCTGGCCCAGCTGTTCCTGCGTCTCTTCGCCGTCCCCTCGGCATCCGGCGGCAGCACGGTGGTTGCCACCGGGTCACCCGAGAGGGTGATACTGCGCGGGTGACGACGCTCATCCGCCACCCCTACCTGGACCATCCCGGCCCGATTGCCTTCGCCCACCGGGGCGGGGCCGCCGACGGCCTGGAGAACACCGTGGCGCAGTTCCGCCGCGCGGTCGGCCTCGGCTACCGGTACATCGAGACCGACGTGCACGCCACGGCGGACGGGAAGCTGGTCGCCTTCCACGACGCCTCGCTGGACCGGGTCACGGACGGCTCGGGACGGATCGGCGACCTGCCCTGGGAGGACGTCCGGCACGCGCGCGTGGCGGGCCGCGAGCCGGTGCCGCTCTTCGAGGAACTGCTGGAGACCTTCCCGGACGTCCGCTGGAACGTCGACTGCAAGGCGGAGGCCGCCCTGCGGCCCCTGCTGGCGCTGGTCGAGCGGACAGACGCCTGGGACCGCGTCTGCGTCGGCTCCTTCTCGGAGGCGCGGGTGCTGCGCGCCCAGCGGCTGGCCGGGGCACGCCTGGCCACGTCGTTCGGTACGCGCGGGGTGCTCAGCCTCCGGCTGCGCTCCTGGGGGCTGCCCGCGGCGGTGCGCCGGTCCGCGGTCGCCGCGCAGGTGCCGGAGTCCCAGTCGGGTGTCCCGGTGGTCGACCACCGCTTCGTGCGTCTCGCCCACGCGCGCGGGCTGCAGGTGCACGTGTGGACGGTCAACGAACCGGAGCGGATGCACCGGCTCCTCGACCTCGGGGTCGATGGCATCATGACCGATCACATCGACACGTTGCGCGAGGTCATGCAGGACCGGGGCGTCTGGGTCTGAGCGGTCCGGGGCCCCGGCGCGTGAATCCCGGAGCCGGGACCCCGGCACGGCACTTCGGCGGGGAAGCGAGGGCACGGGTGGGCACCGGCACCGTGCAGGCCCAGGGGTCCGGCGAGGCTGCCGGACGGCGCCGCGAGCAGCGCGGCTGGTACTTCTACGACTGGGCGTGCTCGGTCTACTCGACGAGCGTGCTGACCGTGTTCCTGGGCCCCTACCTGACGTCGGTCGCCGAGTCGGCGGCGGACGCCGACGGCTTCGTCCACCCGTTGGGCCTGCCCGTGCGGGCCGGGTCCTTCTTCGCCTACTCGGTGTCCCTGTCGGTGATCCTGGCGGTGGTGGTGATGCCCCTCGTGGGCGGCACGGCCGACCGCACCGGCCGCAAGAAGCCGCTTCTGGGAGCGGCCGCCTACGTGGGCGCGGCGGCGACCACCGCCATGTTCTTCCTGGACGGCCGCCGTTACCTGCTGGGCGGCGTCCTGCTGATCGTCGCGAACGCGGCGCAGTCCGTCGCGATGATGCTCTACAACTCCTACCTGCCGCAGATCGCGCCGCCCGAGGAACGCGACGCCGTCTCCTCCCGCGGCTGGGCCTTCGGGTACGCGGCGGGCTCCCTGGTGCTGATCGGCGACCTGGTGCTGTACTCCGCGCACGACGCCTTCGGCCTCTCCGAGACGGCGGCGGTCCGCGTCTGTCTGGCGGCGGCCGGTCTGTGGTGGGGCGCCTTCACGCTCGTACCGCTGCGGCGGCTGCGCGACCGAGGCGCCGCGGCGGTGCGGGAGGCCACCGCCCCGGGGCTGCGGCAGCTGGCGGCCACCGTCCGGGACATGCGCCGCCACCCGCTGACGCTCGCCTTCCTGCTGGCCTATCTCGTCTACAACGACGGCATCCAGACGGTGATCTCCCAGGCCTCGGTCTACGGATCACAGGAGCTGGGGCTCGGACAGTCGACGCTCATCGGGGCCGTGCTCCTGGTGCAGGTGCTGGCCGTCGCGGGGGCTCTGGCGATGGGCCGGCTGGCCCGGACGTACGGGGCGAGGCGGACGATCCTCGGATCACTCGTCGCCTGGACGCTCACCCTGGCGGCCGGGTACTTCCTGCCCGCGGGGGCGCCGGGGTGGTTCTTCGTGCTCGCCGCCGGCATCGGGCTGGTCCTCGGCGGCAGCCAGGCGCTCTCCCGGTCGCTGTTCTCCCATCTGGTCCCGCCCGGCAAGGAGGCCGAGTACTTCTCCGCGTACGAGATGAGCGACCGCGGGATGAGCTGGCTCGGCCCGCTGCTGTTCGGGGTCACGTACCAGCTGACCGGCAGCTACCGCTCGGCGATCGTCTCGCTCGTGGCCTTCTTCGTCATCGGGTTCGCGCTGCTCGCGCGGGTCCCGGTGCGGCGGGCGATCGGCGAGGCGGGGAATCCGGTTCCGGAGAAGATTTAGCGCTCAACACGAAAGGGAGGTAGTGTACGCGTTTGGCCTGCCAGGCGTACCGTTACTGCGCGTCAAAGAAGCCGAAACGCTGGGTGACATCTGCCTGCAGATGTGACAAACCGGGCGCTGGTGGGTACAACAAGGGGCGGCTACGACGGCGATGCATGACCCGGAACGGGACACGGAACGGGAATCTTTACCGCCGACCGGACGTTGACCGGATGACGACGACAGCGACACCTGTCCTGTGGGCGACAAGCCCGGGAGGCACGATTCATGAGTGAGCGAGCTCTTCGCGGTACGCGCCTCGTGGTGACCAGCTACGAGACGGACCGCGGCATCGACCTGGCGCCGCGCCAGGCCGTGGAGTACGCATGCGAGAAGGGGCACCGCTTCGAGATGCCCTTCTCGGTGGAGGCGGAGATCCCGCCGGAGTGGGAGTGCAAGGTCTGCGGAGCCCAGGCACTCCTGGTGGACGGCGACGGCCCTGAGGAGAAGAAGGCCAAGCCCGCGCGTACGCACTGGGACATGCTGATGGAGCGGCGCACCCGCGAGGAGCTCGAAGAGGTCCTCGAGGAGCGTCTGGCGGTACTGCGCTCCGGGGCGATGAACATCGCGGTTCACCCCAGGGACAGCCGTAAGTCGGCGTAGCCCCGAAAGGGACGCGGCGAACTATCAGCGCACGTGACACAACCGCGGGCGCCGTACGTGAGGTGTACGTACGGCGCCCGCGGTTTTCGTGCCGCCCGCCCGGGAGCGTTCAGCGGGTCAGCGGAGGGCGCTGCTCACGGGAGGCGTCCGCGGGCTCGTCCCTGATCACCTCGCCCTGCACGACCTTCCCGTCGGGCCGGTGGATCCGCGCCTGCTGGAAGGCGTCGCCCAGACTGCCGGGCACGGCCAAACGGAGCCTGCGGTCGAAGGTGCGCTCGGCGTAGCCGCTCAGGGCCCTCTGGACCGGCGGGATCAGCAGCAGCAGGCCCACGGCGTCCGAGATCAGGCCGGGGATGATCAGCAGCAGGCCGCCGAGCATCATCAGGCCGTTGCCGGAGTTCTTCGAGGGGGAGCCGCCCCGCTGCAACGCCTCGCCCAGGTTCTGGAAGGCACGGCGGCCGGCCCGCTTGATGACCACCGAACCGGCGACGAAGCCCGCCGCCAGCAACAGCAGCACCGCGAAGCCGCTCGCCGCGCCCGCGACCACGCTCAGCAGCCAGATCTCCAGCACCAGCCAGAGGGCGATCCCCAGCGGCAGGAACGTACGCAGGCGGGAGCGGCGGGGCCGGATGGCGGGTTGCTGGGAGGTCGGAACGCCAGTCGTCATGCCACCAGTGTGCCCGGACCCGGCTCAGTTCGGGATAAGGGGGTGATCAGCGGTGATCAACGGGCCTGGCCGCCCTTGCCCGTGACCTTGCCCAGCCTGTCCCCCACGCCCCACGCCGTGACCCGCCACAGCGCCTCGACCACGATGTCACGGCTCATCTTGGAGTCGCCGTGCTCCCGCTCCACGAAGGTGATGGGCACCTCGACCACGTGGTAGCCGGCCTTGACCGCGCGCCGGGCCAGGTCGACCTGGAAGCAGTAGCCCTGCGAGGCCACCTCCTCCAGACCCAGGCCCTCCAGGGTCTCGCGGCGGAAGGCGCGGAAGCCGCCGGTCACGTCGCGGATCGGCACGTCGAGCATGATCCGCGAGTAGGTGGAGCCGCCGCGGGAGAGGAACTCCCGGGACTTCGGCCAGTTCACCACCCGGCCGCCGGGCACCCAGCGGGAGCCGAGCACGAGATCCGCGCCCTTGAGGGCGGTGAGCAGACGGGGAAGTTCCTCGGGCTGGTGGGAGCCGTCGGCGTCCATCTCGATCAGAACGCCGTAGCCGTTGTCCAGGCCCCAGCGGAAGCCGGCGAGGTAGGCGGCCCCGAGGCCTTCCTTGCCCTTGCGGTGCAGCACCTGGACGTGGTCGTCCGCGGCGGCGAGTTCGTCGGCGAGCTTGCCCGTGCCGTCGGGGCTGTTGTCGTCCGCCACGAGCACGTGCGCCTCGGGGACGGCCTTGCGCACCCGGCCGACGATGGACTTGACGTTCTCCGCCTCGTTGTAGGTCGGGATGATCACCAAGGCCGTGCCGAGCGGGCCGAACCGCCTCCCCCGCTCTTGTGCCGCGAGGGTCCCGTCGCCGTCGTTCACTGCTGCCCCTTCACATGTCGTACGCAGGGTCCACCATAGTGGCCGCGGCCTGCGCCGACGCGGCGGCTCGTGCGTAAGGCGGTGTCGATTCCCCAAGAACGGGGTAAGAATGTGCTTTTCATTCCGCGTGCGGCAGCGGATGGGGGCCCGGCGCCCTTCGGGCCGACCTGGGACCCGCTGGCTGCGGATCGACCGAAAGCCGTTGTCTACTGAGCGGCCGGGCCCCACCCGGGTCACACCTTCCCGACCCGGTCGGAAGCGTTCCCGTGTCGGCGCGGGCGCTGAGCCTGGCTCCCAGCGACGGTGCCCCGGTGCGGCACACCGTCCCTGACCCAGCGGCGCTGCGACGCGTGCGCGAAATGCTCCCCGGTCGGGCGTCCGGTGGTGGACTCGGCCGAACCTACCGGCCCGCCGCAGCCGACTGTCAACAGCCGTCCGACCTGCGGGAACAGGAACAATCCGCTGGTCAGAGGCGAGGATGCGCAGGTCGCGCGACGGGGCCGCGGCGGCCGATCGCCGCCCCGCCACCCCGGTAGATCACTCGCCCGGCCGTACGAACACCGTCCGTCCGCCCACGACGGTCCTCAGGCAGACGGGCAGGTCGTGGCCGGGGGTCAGGTCCGGCAGCCCCGGGGTGCCGGAGCGGGGGTCGGTCGACCAGCGCGCCACCCGGTCGTCGGGGGCCTGGACGACGAGCGCGTCGGTACGCCAGACGGCGTAGTCGGCGGGCGCGCCGGGCACCAGGACGCCCGCGTCGTCCCGGCCGACGGCCCGCCAGCCGCCCCGCGTGTGCGCGGTGAACGCGGCGCGCACGGAGATCCGGTGTTCGGGCGTGCGGTGGAAGGCGGCGGCGCGGACGGTGCCCCAGGGGTCGAGAGGGGTGACCGGGCTGTCGGAGCCGAAGGCGAGCGGTACGCCGGCCCGCAGCAGGGCGGCGAACGGGTTCAGGGTCCGGGCCCGCCGCGCGCCGAGCCGCCGGGCGTACATGCCGTCCTCGCCGCCCCACAACGCGTCGAACGCGGGCTGGACGGACGCGGTCAGCCCCAGTTCGGCGAAGGCGGCGACGGTCTCGGGGGTGAGCATCTCGGCGTGCTCGACGCGGTGCCGGCCGGCCCGGACGCGGGCGAGGCCCATCTTCTCGGCGGCGGCCCGGACACCCTCGACCACGGTGGTGACGGCGGCGTCCCCGATGGCGTGGAAGCCCGCCTGGAGTCCGGCGTCGGTGCAGGCGGCGACGTGCTCGGCGACGGCGGCCGCGTCGAAGTAGGCGGTGCCGGCGTGGTCGGCGTCGGCGTACGGATGGTGCAGGCACGCGGTGTGCGAGCCGAGCGCGCCGTCGACGAACAGGTCGCCCGCGGCGCCGAGCGCGCCCAGCTCGCGCGCCTTGGTGACGCCCTCGGCCTCGCGCTCGGCCCAGTAGCCGGTGACCCGTGGGCCCGGCTGCTCGGCGGCGAGCCGCAGCAGGCCGGTGAAGTCCTCCTCGGAGGAGATCTGCGGCCCGCCGCACTCGTGCACGGAGCCGATGCCGAGGGAGGCGGCGTGCGCGAGGGCGGCCCGCTGGGCCTCGGCGCGCTGGGCGGGGGTGACGGCGGCGAACGCGGCGGAGCGGACGGCGTGGTGGTCGTCGCGGGTGAGCGGGGCGTCGGCGCGGGACACCTCGCCCGGGACCAGGTCGAGCAGCGCGCTGGTGACGACCGCCGAGTGGACGTCGATGCGGGAGAGGTACAGCGGGCGTCCCCCGGCGGCCGCGTCGAGCTCCGCGCGGGTCGGCGGGCGGCCGCCGGGCCAGCGGGCCGCGTCCCAGCCGTGGCCGAGCAGCACGCGGTCCTCCGGGCGGGCGGCGGCGAAGTCCCGCAGCCGCTCCAGGGCCGCCTCCAGAGAGGTCACGCCGGACAGGTCGAGGCCGGTCAGCGCGAGTCCGGTGGCGGTGGTGTGCACATGCGCGTCGGTGAACGCCGGGGTGACCAGGGCGCCGTCGAGGTCGATCACTTCGTCGACCCCGTCCGCGAAGGCGTCGGCGGCGCCCTCCGAGCCGACCCACGCGACCTGGCCGCGCTCGACGACCATCGCGGTGGCGAAGGGGTCGGCGGGGCTGTGCACCTCTCCGCGGCGCAGGAGGACGGTCGTGGGGCCGGCGGCGGGGCGTTCGCTCATGACCGACAGTCTCTCGCGCGGGATCCGGTGCGGCGCGGGCGGGGCCGCCGACGCCGCACCGGCGTCTCAGATCTTCGGCGGCCGGGCCTCGTACGGCGTCGACAGCACCACCGTCGTGCGGGTGGACACCCCGGCCAGGGTCCGCAGTCGGGCGAGCAGTTCCTCCAGCTCGTGCGGGGTGGCCACCCGGACCTTGAGGATGTAGTTCTCGTCGCCCGCGACGCTGTGGCAGGCCTCGATCTCCGGGACGCCGGCGAGCCGGTCCGCGATGTCGTCGGGGGCGCTGGGATCGAACGGTTTGACCGAGATGAAGGCGGTCATGGGCAGCCCGACGGCCTCCGGGTCGACGACCGCGGCGTAGCCCCGGATGACGCCACGCTGCTCCAGCCGGCGCACCCGCTGGTGCACGGCCGACGTGGACAGACCCGTGGCCTTGCCCAGGTCTGTGTAGCTCATCCGCCCGTCCTTGACGAGCAGCTGCACGATGTGACGGTCCAGCTCCTCCATGGCGCCAAAACCTACAGTGCGCTCGATCTCCTCGGATACCTGAGCAACCCAGGTCATACCCGGTTCGTGACCTGCCCGGGAGTCTGCTGTGAGCCGGGCTGGGGGACAAACGCACCGCACCGGGCACCTGCGGGTGGCATGTGACGAACGCCACAGCCGTCGGGCAGGCTCCGTGATGGTCTCGTGATTACCGCCGTGGGCGGACGGGAAATGCTTGCTGTGGTCGAGGCCGCAGTGCCTTCACGGCCCAGCCCGAGGGGGAGAATCCCATGCAGAGTCTTAAGCGCCCTGGTCGTAGCATGCCCAAGCGGCAGCAGCCGGTCGTCGAGTCCACGCCGGAGGGCGTCGAACCCGACGCCTTCGACGACGCCGACGTCGAGGAACTCGACGCCTACGACACCTTCGAGATGTACCGGGTGATCTGCCCGGACTGCGCGCAGCCCATCGCCCTGCTGGCGGACGAGGAGGTCCTGCCGGAGCACGCGCTGTGCGCCTCGCCGTGGAACCCGTTCGGCCTCACGGTGTGTGCCGGTACGGGCCGTGCGGCGGCCGACGCCCGCCCCGCGGACGAGTCCTTCCGGCCCCAGGAGCAGGACACCGCGCTCCTGCTGACGCTGCCGCAGGGGCTGAACTGGCGGACGCAGCCCTTCTCGCACGTCGGCGGCCCGGGTTCACGCCCGATGCGCGTGCCGGCGATGCGCCGGGCCGCCTGAGCCACCCCGCCACGTCCCCGTTGCTGCCGCACCACGGCCCGCAGGCCGCCGTGGCACGGGATCGGTGTGTCCGGGTCCGCCGGGAGCGGCGGCTCGCTCCCGGCCGAGGGCCGTGGGCGTGAGGAACGCCGCAGGGGACGTTTCCGGTCCGTGCGTCCCCGCGCGGGCCGGGAACTTCGCCTCCTGGGGCGGTACTTGGCCGTGCCGTCGGGCCAGGAGCCGCACCGTGGCCGCCGGGGGCGCCTCCGGGCGGTCGCGGCGGACCGGCCCCGGGGTGGGACGGCCGGAACGCACGCCCGATTCCCACGCAGGGTGACCTGTTCGCCGCTGCGGACGTTGCCCTGGTATGACCCCCACACAATCGGCGACCGGGCGTCAGTACCGCGTGTTCGTTCCCCCGCCCGTGGGATCGGCCCCGCCGTCCCCGGCGCAGGACCCGCCCATCTACCGTGATCTGGTGCGCGCCTGGGCGGACCGGGGCCGTACCCTGCCGGGCCGTCACGACCCGGAGTGGGTCAGGCTGGCGGCCCCGCCGGTCGCCCTCGGAAAGCTCAGCGGCCTTCCGGCCCCGCGACGTGACGGGCGATGACCATCCGCTGGATCTGGTTGGTGCCCTCGACGATCTGCAGGACCTTGGCCTCGCGCATGTAGCGCTCCACCGGGAAGTCCGCGGTGTAGCCGTATCCGCCAAGGATCTGCACGGCGTCGGTGGTCACCCGCATGGCGGTGTCGGTGCAGTGCAGCTTGGCCATGGCCGCCTGCTTGGCGAACGGCCGGCCGGCATCCCGCAGCCGGGCCGCCGCCAGGTACAGGGCGCGGCCCGCCTCCACCTGGGTGGCCATGTCGGCGAGCATGAAGCGCAGGCCCTGGAAGTCGGCGATCGGGCGGCCGAACTGCCGGCGTTCGGTGGCGTAGGCGACCGCCTCGTCCAGCGCCGCCTGGGCCAGACCGATGGCGCAGGCCGCGATGCCCAGGCGGCCTGAGTCGAGCGCGGACAGGGCGATCGCGAAGCCCTGGCCCTTCTCGCCGATGCGGCGCTCGTCACAGACGCGGACGCCGTCGAAGTGGACCTGGGCGGTGGGCGAGCCCCTCAGGCCCATCTTCTTCTCCGGCGCCGCGGCGCTCAGGCCCTCCGCGTCACCGGGCACCAGGAACGCGGTGATCCCGCGCGGGCCCTCCTCGCCGGTGCGCGCCATGACCGTGTAGAAGTCGGCGATGCCGCCGTGCGTGATCCACGCCTTGGTGCCGGTGATCACCCAGCCGTCACCGTCCCGGACCGCCTTGGTCCGCAGCGAGGCCGCGTCCGAGCCCGACGACGGCTCGGAGAGGCAGTACGCGCCGAGCAGCCCGCCGCCGAGGATCGCGGGCAGGTGCTCGACCTGCTGCTGCTTGGTGCCGCGGGCGGCGAGGGCGTAGGAGGCCAGGGTGTGCACGCTGACGCCGAGGCCCACGGTGAGACGGGCCGCCGCGAGCTCCTCGAGGACCTGGAGGTAGACCTCGTACGGCTGGTCACCGCCGCCGTACTCGGAGTCGTACGGCAGACCCAGCAGGCCCGATTGCGACAACAGGGTGAATGTCTCGCGCGGGAAGCGCCCGGCGTCCTCCTCCTCGGCCGCCTTGGGCGCGATCTCGCGCTGCGCGATCTCGCGGACGAGCGAGATCAGCTCCCGGGCCTCGTCCGTGGGCATGTGCCGGTCCACCGGCTGCGGGGCGCGGTCGGGCATGGCGACGCTCTCCTCCCTGTCGGGCGCATCGGCGGACGTGCGCCTCGGGTGGGGCGGCGCCGCCTGGTGTCTGTCCGGCCGATGCGCGCGCTCCCGGGTCTCGGAAGTCGCTGACCAGCGGCTGTGGGCTGTGAGTATGCCCGATCAGCGACCTCTCGTCACCAGTTAACGACCGCTCACTTCGAGAAGCCACCCCAGGCTGCCCGGCCCGGGAAGTCCGGCTCAAACCAGGGGGCGGCGATCCGGCCCCGATGGCCGGCCCGACACGGGCCTCAGGCGTCCCGGTGAGCCTCAGGCGTCCCGGCGGGCCGGTGCGGGCGCCGGGTAGGCGGGGTCCAGTTCCTCGATGGCGCGCATGGCGCCGCCCAGGGTCTTCACCAGGAGCGTACACATGGTCTCGCGGGACAGGTCGGGGCGGTCGATCCAGTCCAGGGTGGCACCCTCGACGCTGCACACCCAGGCGAGCAGGCCCATACGGGCCAGCGGCGCGACGTCCCCGCGGCCGTAGGCCCCCTCCGCGATCGTGGTCACGATCGCCTCGCGCACGCCGTCCCTGATCGCCTGCACCTCGGTGTCGAAGCCGACGCCGCCGCTGACGATGGTGCGGTAGGCGGCCTGGTGGTGCTCGGCGTAGCGCAGATAGCTGTCCATGGTGCGGTGCACGCGGTCCACGGCCGGCAGGTCGAGACCGCTGCCGGCGTGGGTGACCAGACCGGCGACGGAGTCCTGGATGATCGCGAGGTAATAGCCGCGCTTGGACCGGAAGTAGTAGTAGATCAGGCCCTTGGCGACGCGCGCCTGCCGGGCGATGTCGTCCATGGACAGCGCGTCGTAGGACGTGTCGGCGAACAACTTCCGGCCGATGGCGATGAGTTCGGCACGACGAGCGGCGGAACGCTCGGTACCGCGCACCCCGGGACGGGCGGCGGCACCCTGTTGCCTCATATTCAATTCGGACCCTGGTCTCAGCGGGCTGCGGGACATCGGCAGTATGTCAGAACAACATCGCGCGCTTGGCTGAACGGCCCTTCCCCCGAAGGGACTTCAGGTCACAGCAGGCCGAGCCGGGTCACGAGCACGGCGATCACCGCGACCAGGACCCAGCCCATGACGTGCTCGAGGATCTCGGGGCCGTCGCCCTGAGGGCCGCCCGTGCGGGTCCGGGGGCCGGCGGCGGTGGCGGGGTGTGCGCTCATGGTGTGTCTCGCTGAGGTCTGTCGTGCCGGATGGACGGACTCCCCCCCTCCGTTCCGTCCACCTTGCCACCGGCGGCGGCCTTCGCGGCGGAGACGTTGGTCACAGGCAGTCGCTCAGCGCACCCCGACCTCCGCGAGCGCCCTGCGCTGCCGGGGGGTCGGACGGTCGGGGAAGTACAGGTAGCAGACGCCGCCCGTACCGGAGACGACCTTGCCGCTCGCGTTGTACCGCTTGGTCCTCAGCCAGATGTTCTCGAACTCCCTCCGCGGGTACACGCGC
Organism: Streptomyces sp. NPDC004542; assembly: GCF_040610035.1. NCBI lineage: Bacteria > Bacillati > Actinomycetota > Actinomycetes > Kitasatosporales > Streptomycetaceae > Streptomyces > Streptomyces sp. NPDC004542. The sequence continues at coordinate 84,993 of NZ_JBEXLP010000011.1, read as the reverse complement.
CGCACCGCCGCGTCGTCCGGTGAGGCCGGGTCGTTGGCGATCACGTCCCCCTCGGCGGTGAAGCCGATCACGGTCATCAGGTGGCCCGAGGTGCCGTAACCGGCCCCCGTGAGTTCACCCTTGAGGAAGGACTGGGAGGTTACGGCCGGGATGCCGGCCGCGATCAGCGTCTCGAGGTCGGTGAGCGAACCGAGCCGGGTGACCACGCCCTGCAGACCCGGGAAGGTGGCGGCGTAGGCGGCGTTGAACGGCCAGTTGCCGCAGCCGGCGTACTGGTGGTCGTAGGTGGAACGGGCCGCGTGGCACACCTGCGGGTCGGCGTAGGACGGATCCACCCAGGACAGTTGTTCGGGGGTGAGCCGGCCGCCCCAGTACTCGATGATCATCTGCGAGGAGGTGGGGCTGCACCAGGCCTCGCCGCCGTTGTCGTACTCCGGGTACTGGCCCCTGTGGATCTCCTGCGAGTAGCGCGGGACGATCAGTTCCCCGGCCGGGCCGGGCGTGGAGGCCGGGACGGTGAAGCGGTCGGGGATGTCGGAGCCCATGGCGCCCAGCCGCCGGACGACGGGGGTGAGCCGGGTACCGGGCTTGCGGTAGAGGGTCAGTCGCAGGCGGCAGGAGAGCAGGCGCAGGCCGGTGGTGGCGTCGTCGATGGCGAAGGTGTCGGTCCAGATGGTGCTCCTGCCGTCGCTCTGGCCGTCCACGGAGGTCCGCTTGATGTCCTGGTCGCCGGCCGCCCAGCGGCCCATCACGTACCAGGGGGTGTCGCCGCCGTCGGAGTACGTGCCCCGCAGTTCGGCCTGGAGCCAGGTGCCCGCCGGGGTGTGGGCGTTCCAGGAGGCGATCGTCTCGGTGGCGGGGACGGAGAGCCGGTGCACCGGCGAGGTCCAGGTGGCGTACTCCCAGGTGGCCGTCGTGCCGGTGTGCGGGTCCGGGTAGTCGGTGGTGCCGACGGTGTCACCGATCACGAGCGCGGGGCGGGGTCCCGGTACCGCGCGGGTGCCCTCCGTCACGCCGCCGCGCCAGTCGGAGTACGAGGTCCAGGCGCGGTAGTCGACGGGACGGTCCGGGGCGCGGCCGCCCGGAATGGGGCCGGGATCCTCGGGGCCGGCGCCCGCGGCGGCCGCGGGGCCGGCTCCGGGGACCACGGCGGCGGCGACGGCCGCGGCCAGGACGGTTCTGCGGGACGGCTGTTCGGCTGTGCTCATGGGCGGAAGACCCCCAGGCGTCTGGTTTCGGGCGGTCCGATGCACGGCTGTGCGCCCACTATGGAGCAGGGGGCATGCCCCTGCCAGCACTTCGGCCCACGCCACGCCCAAGAACATTGGTCTCTGCCACCGGCGGTCCCGCGGCACGGACGCGGCCCCGGCACGCGCCCGTGAAGTGCGCGTGCCGGGGCCGCTGGTGCGGGGGTCAGACGAGGTCCATCGCCGCGACCTCGTCCGGGCGGCCGTAGCTGACCGGGCCCTGGAAGCGGCGGCGGGCGGTGGCGAACCACCACACCGTGGCCACCAGCAGGACGACGGCCAGTGCGATCGGCGCGTAGTTGAAGGAGTCGACGGTGATCGGGGAGGCCTGCGGCAGCATGAACAGCACGCTGCTGAGCAGGATCCAGACCACGGCCAGCCAGCCGATCGGGCGGCCCCAGCGGCCCAGGTGCCAGGGCCCCGGCTGGAACTCGTCGCCGAGCCGCAGCCGCAGGAAGACGGGCACGGCGTAGGCGAGGAACAGCCCGACGACGTTGACACTGACGATCGCCGTGAACGCCGTGTGCGACCACCAGCCCGGCAGCACCAGCACCAGCGAGCAGCCCACCGCCAGCCACACCGCCTTGACCGGTGTGCGGGTGCGCGGCGAGACCGAGTGCCACCAGCGGGAGCCGGGCATGGCCCCGTCCCGGGAGAAGGCGAAGATCTGCCGGGTGTTGCTGGTGAGGTTGGCGAGGCCGCAGAACAGCATCGCGCCGATCACCACCAGCAGCAGGGCCTTCGCCCACCCCATGCCGAGACCGTCGATGAGGATCTGGACGGGCGGCGCGGACGAACCCGCCACCTTCGCGTAGTCGCCGATGCTGTAGACCAGTGCCAGCATCAGGATCAGCCCGGTGAGCGCCGAATACCCGATCGAACGGGTGATCCCCTTGGGTGCGTTCACCGTCGCGTGGACGGTTTCCTCCGACATGTGGAAGCTGCCGTCGAAGCCCGTGAAGGTCCAACTGGTCACCAGCAGGCCAAGCATCCCGCCGTAAAGACCGTGGGTGAAGCCGGTGTTGTTCACGAAATGCGTCACGAAGGACGCCGACTGGTGGTGGTCGGGCATCACGATCAGTGTGGACACGATCACCACGAGTCCGATCAGCAGCCACCACACGGAAATCCGGTTGAGGATCGCGACCAGTTGTACGGTGTAGGTGTTCGCCAGCCCCTGCACCACGATGATCAGGGCGGTGATCAGGATGGTCTGGTGGACGGTGGGCTCGTAGGAGTCCCACTGCAGGGCGACGAAGGCCTGGATGAAGGTCGCCGCCGCATAGCCCGTGGCCGCGGTGCCGCCGATCTGACCCACGAAGTTCAGCCACCCCGTGAACCAGGACCAGGCGCCCTTGTGGCGTTTGGCGAGTTTACCGGCGGAGAAATACAGCGCCCCGCTCGTCGGATAGGCCGAGGCCACCTCGGCCATGGCCGCTCCGATGAAGAGCACCATGACGGAGACGCCGATCCAGCCGAAGACCAGGATGCGCGGTCCGCCCGCGTTCATACCAAAACCGAAGGACGAGAAAATACCCGAGATGATATTAATGATGGTGAAAGAGATCGCGAAATTGTCGAACGCCTTGAAACGGCGGGTGAGTTTCCGCGGATAACCCATCGCGTGCAGGGTCGCGTCGTCGTCGAGCGCGACCGGGTCCTCTCCCCCGCGGGCTCTCGCCCGTGGAGCCGATATCCGTTCCGACACAGATCGACCTTTCTCTGGGTAGGGGACGAGCAGGACGCCGGGCGGTCAGACGGGCCCCGGCGCCGGCAGGCCGCAGGCGCGCCGGGCCCGGGAGAGCTGCTCCGCCGGGTCACCGAAGGCGCTCCAGGGCATGCGGGAGGCGTAGGGGCCCATCGCCGTGAAGACCGCACGGGCCTCGAACTCGCGCCGGCCCATGACCAGCGCGTGTGCGAGGTAGGCCAGGTCGAGCACCGGGGTGTGGCGGTAACCGGCCACAGCGGGCAGCCAGTTGTGGTAGATCGCGAGTGCCGTGGAGCGCCACTGGGGCTGCTCCCACACACGGTCGGCGAGCAGCTGGGTCGGGTTGTAGCTCTCCACCAGGGCGACCAGCGGCAGCAGCCGCAGCGGGGAGTCGGCGGGCGCCCGCTGGCTGAGGAAAGCGGCGACGTCCCAGGCGGCGTTGACCGAGCCGCCGTACCGCGTGAAGAAGAACGACAGGAAGCGGTGATGGGCCTCGCGGTGCCACGGGTCGAGGGAGAGCACGTGCGCGAACAGCCGCCAGGGGCCGGGCGGCGCGGTGAGCAGCCCCTGCGGCGCGAGGTCGCGCAGCCGGTGCAGCCGGGCCATGGCCAGCTTGGCGGCCCAGGGCGTGGGGTCGGCCGGGGCCAGGGCGGCGGCCCGGTCGCAGGCGGCCAGCGCGATCCGTTCCAGGGCCTCGGCCCGCTCGTCGCGGGCGTCGGCGGCCCTCAGTGCCCGCTGCACGGCCACCCGCGCCCACATCAGCGCGGCTTCGGGCGTCGGTTCCTCGGCCAGCCAGCGTTCCACCAGGTCGGTGCCGGCGGCCTCGGAGGCCAGGACGAGGGAGCGGTGGGCGCGCAGACCGAAGTCCTCGCCCGTCTCCGCCAGGGCTTCGTGGGCGCTTCGGTAACGTCCGGCGCGCACGTCGACGCATACGCTCGCGAGCACGCGGTCGTCGGCCGCCGGGTGCCACACATACTGCCCCTCGAATAACTCCGCGGCCATCTACCCCTGTCCGTCCCCGCACGACGCGTCGCAGTGGTGCAGGAGGCACCTTACTCAGCGGCGGGCACAGCGGGAACGCCGAATTCGACATATCGGTCAGCGGATTCGGGCACTAATCGGCGGGATTGACTGGCCGCCAGCCGGTGGTTCAAAGCGTGACTTTTTTGCGGGCCGCCGGTACGGCCGCTATGCGCCGCTACTACAATGTTTCCGGAAAACCCCCCACACCGCACCACACCTCAGGAATCGCCATTCACGAACTCGCCTCCCGGCTGCGCGCCCTGCCCCCCTCCTGCGGACCGGTCCGCCTCATCGGTGTCGACGGACACGCCGGTTCCGGCAAGTCCACCTTCGCGGGACGGCTGGCCGCCGCGCTGGACGGGGCACCGGTGCTGCAGCTGGACGACATCGCCAGCCACGAGGAGCTCTTCGACTGGACCGGGCGCCTGCTCACCCAGGTGATCGAGCCGCTCGGCCGCGGCGAGACCGCGCGCTACACGCCGTACGACTGGCGCGCCCGGCGGTTCGGCCCACCCCGCGCACTGCCGCCCGCGCCGGTGCTCCTCGTCGAAGGGGTCGGCGCCGGCCGCCGCACCCTGCGCCCCTACCTCGCGCGACTGCTGTGGATGGAACTGCCCCGGGAGGACTCCTGGAGGAGGGGACGGCTGCGGGACGGGGCGGAGCAGCGGGACTTCTGGACCCGGTGGACCGGAGCGGAACGCGCGCACTTCGCCGCCGACCCCTCACGACCGCACGCCGACCTGCTGGTGCTGCAGTCACCGGAGGGGTACGAGGTGCTCCCGGGGCCCGCCGGGTCCCCTGGACCGGACCAGGATGTCACCCAGGGTGACGGACCGTCCGCGGTGTGGTGAAGTGGTGAAGGCTCGTGTCTGAGAACGTGTTGGGGTGCTCCAACTCGGCTTGACCGTTGGGCCGTACAGGTCTTACGTTCTCAATGTGCGGCCGTTCGAAGCCGCCCGCCTACGCGAAGCCCCCGGTTGTTCCCCCGTGATCGGGGGCTTCGTTCTGCCCGCGGCCCGGTTCACGGACGCCACACGCCGTCATCCGCTCACCCAGGGTCACCTTTTTCGTGTGCGCCCCGTCTGCTCCCACCTCGTCGAACGTCTCGTGCCGCACCCTTCGGCGGAGGGACGCCACGCGGGTACGATGCCCTCGGTGCGACCATGGAACTGCCGCTTCGCGCACCTGCAACTCCGGTCCGCGGTACAGCGGTTCGACCAAGGATGCCGCCGGGCGAGGGTCCGGTGGTGAACCTACGGGGGCACGGTTCGTGGGGGACGTGATGGACTTCGGCACGCAGGGCCCCGAGGCCCCGGCCGACCTCGCCTGGCTGCGAGGTGTGGACGCCTACACCATGGGTGCCTATCCGCAGGCGGAGGAGGAGTTCCGCACCGCCGTGCGGATGGATCCCGGGATGGCCGACGGCTGGCTCGGGCTGCACGCGCTGCGCGTCGACACGACGACCGCCCTGCTCAGGATGTTCCGGCACCGGGACCGCTTCGGGGAGCAGCGCGCCCGGCACCGCCGGACCCTCAACTCCTGGTACTGGCTGGGCTGGTGGGTGCAACCGGTGCTGGAGAGCCCGCGCGACCTGCTGCTCGCGCACGCCTCGCACTGGCTGGACGGCCGCCACGTCCCGGAGCTGGACCGGGCCCTCGCCGGGCTGCCCCGGGTGGACGCCGACCCGCAGGTCCGCTTCCTGCACGCCTGCCGCGCCTATCTGGTCAAGGACTGGGAACAGCTGGTCCGGCACACCGACCCGCTGCTCGACGACCCCCTGCTCGGCATCGAGGCGGGCCTGTTCGGCGGCATGGCCCGGGTCCGCCTGGAGATGTACGGACAGGCCGAACCGCTGCTGTCGGCGGCCCTCATGCGCTGCCGCAGCGAACAGCCGCAGCGCAAGGAGCTCAGGTACTGGCTGGCCCGGGCGCACGAGGGCACCGGCCGCAGCGCCGCCGCACTCCCCCTGTACCGAGCGGTGCACCGCGTGGACCCTGCCTTCATGGACACCTCCGCGCGGCTCGCCGCCATCGCGGAGGGCGACGGGTACGACGACGCGGCGGACCTCGCGGCGATCACGCTCACCGGACTCGGCCAGGACACCGTCGACGGCCCCGACGTGCTCGATCCGCTCTTCGGGACCGAGGGCCGCGACCTGCGGCTGACGGAGGCCGACCTGCCGCCGGCCGGTGCGATGCCGTCGGTGTCCGATCCGGCGGTGCGCGCCCGGACCGCCGCGCCGTCCTCGCCGCTGCCCTCCGGGCCCACCGACCCCGCGCTGCTGGAGGAGGCGCTCGCCGAGCTGGAGCGCATGGTGGGCCTGGAGCCCGTGAAACGCCAGGTCAAGGCGCTGTCGGCGCAGTTGAACATGGCCCGGCTGCGGGCCGGGCAGGGTCTGCCGGTCCAGCCACCGAAACGGCACTTCGTCTTCTCCGGCCCCTCGGGCACCGGCAAGACCACCGTCGCCCGCATCCTCGGCCGCGTCTTCTACGCCCTCGGCCTGCTCGGCGGCGACCATCTCGTGGAGGCGCAGCGGGCCGATCTGGTCGGGGAGTACCTGGGCCAGACGGCCGTGAAGGCCAACGAACTGATCGACTCCGCGATCGGCGGGGTGCTGTTCGTCGACGAGGCGTACTCGCTGTCCAACTCGGGGTACGGCAAGGGCGACGCGTACGGCGACGAGGCCCTGCAGGTGCTGCTCAAGCGGGCCGAGGACAACCGCGACCACCTGGTGGTGATCCTGGCCGGCTACCCGGAGGGCATGGACCGGCTGCTGGCCGCCAACCCGGGACTGTCCTCCCGGTTCACCACCCGCGTCGACTTCCCCTCCTACCGGCCCCTGGAACTCACCTCGATCGGCGAGGTGCTCGCCGCGGAGAACGGTGACGTCTGGGACGAGGAGGCGCTGGACGAGCTGCGGTCGATCGCCGGGCATGTCGTGGAGCAGGGCTGGATCGACGAGCTGGGGAACGGGCGGTTCCTGCGGACGCTGTACGAGAAGAGCTGCGCGTACCGGGATCTGCGGTTGTCCACGTACCCGGGGATGCTGACCCGGGACGACCTGGCCACGTTGCGGCTGCCCGACCTGATGCAGGCGTACGGGGAGGTGCTGTCGGGGCGGGGGCCGCAGGATCCGTCGGCCATGTGACCGGCCGGCGGACCCCCGCCCCGACAGCACCGGGCCCCGTCAGCCGGCCAGTGCCTCTTCCGGCTCCCCGTTCACCCTCGGCTCGCTCACCCTGGGCTGCGGCGCCTCCCGGTGGGCCGGGTCGCGTACCTCGCCGACCAGCAGCTCCAGCACGTCCTCCAGCGCGACGAGGCCGAGCACCTTGCCGGAGGCGTCCGCCACCTGGGCCAGGTGAGTGGCCGCGCGCCGCATCACCGTGAGCGCGTCGTCGAGCGGCAGCTCGGCCCGCAGGGTCGTCATCGGGTGCCAGACGTGCTGCGGCACGGCCCGGTCCGACTCCTCCAGGTCGAGTACGTCCTTCACGTGCAGGTAGCCCATGAAGGCGCCGGTCTCCGCCGCGACCGGGAAGCGGGAGTACCCGGTGCGCGCGGTCAGTTCGACGATCTCCCCCGGAGTGACCGAAGGTGTCACCGTCACCAGCGACTCGCGCCCCAGCAGCACGTCGGTCACCGGGCGCGAGCCCAGTTCCAGCGCGTCCTCCAGGCGCTCCTGTTCCTCGGGGTCGAGGAGGCCCGCCTGACCGGAGTCCTCCAGCAGGCGGTTGAGCTGCTCGCTGGTGACGACGGCCTCGACCTCGTCCTTGGGCTCGACCCGGAAGAGCCGCAGGATGCCCTGGGCGCAGGCGCCGAGGGCCACGGTGATGGGCCGGCACAGCCGGGCGAAGGCGACCAGACCGGGACTGAGCCACAGGGCGGCCTTCTCCGGGGCGGCCATCGCGAGGTTCTTCGGGACCATCTCGCCGATGACGAGGTGGAAGAAGACCACGGCGGCCAGGGCGATGACGTACCCGAGCGGGTGGATCACCCCCTCCGGCAGCTGGATCCACTCGAACACCGGCTCGAGCAGGTGCGCCACCGTCGGCTCGGCGACCGCGCCCAGGGTCAGCGAGCAGACCGTGATGCCGAACTGGGCCGCGGCCATCATCTGCGGCAGCCGCTCCAGGCCGTACAGCACCTGGCGGGCCCGGGCGGTACCGAGCGGTTCGATCTGGCTGCGGCGGACGGAGACGAGTGCGAACTCGGCACCGACGAAGAAGCCGTTGGCGAGCACGAGCAGCCCGGCGAAGACCAGTTGCAGGACGCTCATCGGGCGGCCTCCATGACGTTCCCCACGGGGGCCGTGCGCACCAGGCGGACCCGTTCGGCCCGGTAGTGGCCGACGCGGCGCACGGAGAGCCGCCAGCCGGGCAGTTCCGCCTTGTCGCCGGGGGCCGGGATGCGCCCGAGCAGGTCGGCGACCAGGCCGGCGACGGTCTCGTAGGGGCCCTCGGGCACGTCGAGACCTATGCGCTGGAGGATGTCCACGCGGCAGCTGCCGTCGACGTCCCAGGCCGGTTTGCCGTCCTCGGGCGGCGCGGCGGCGAGCTGCGGCACCAGCTGGCCGTCGTGCTCGTCGCGCACCTCACCGACCAGTTCCTCGACGATGTCCTCCAGGGTGACCACGCCCGCGGTGCCGCCGTACTCGTCGACGACGACCGCGATGGGCTGCTCGCTGCGCAGCCGGGTCAGCAGGGGCTGGACGGGCAGCGTCTCGGGAACGAGCAGGGCCCGGCGGGCGATGCTGCCGACGGGGGTGCGCAGCCGGTCGTGCACGGGGACGGCCAGCGCGTCCTTGAGGTGGGCCATGCCGACGATCTCGTCGATCTTCTCGCGGTAGACGGGGAAGCGGGACAGGCCGGTGGCGCGGGTCAGGTTGACCACGTCCTCGGCGGTGGCCGAGGACTGCAGGGCGCTGACCTTCACCCGCGGGGTCATAACGTGCTGCGCGGTCAGCTCGCCCAGCGACAGGGTGCGGACGAACAGATCGGCGGTGTCCTGCTCCAGGGCGCCGGCCTGGGCGGAGTGGCGGGCGAGGGAGACGAGCTCGCCGGGGGTGCGGGCGGACGCCAGCTCCGCGGCGGGTTCGACGCCCAGGGCCCGTACGAGCCGGTTGGCGACCGTGTTGAGGGCTGCGATCACCGGGTGGAACAGGCGGGAGAAGTGGTGCTGCGGGCCGGCCACGAACCGCGCGACCTGCAACGGCTTGGACACCGCCCAGTTCTTGGGGACGAGTTCGCCGACCACCATCTGGATCGCCGAGGCGAGCAGCATGCCGGCGACCACGGCGACACCGGGGACGGCGCCCTCGGGGATGCCGGCCGCCGCGAACGGGCCGTGCAGCAGCTCGGCCAGGGCCGGTTCGGCGAGCATGCCGACGACGAGGGAGGTGATGGTGATGCCGAGCTGGGTGCCGGAGAGCTGGAAGGACAGCTCCTTGAGCGACTCGACGACCGTACGGGCGCGTTTGTCGCCCTCGGCGGCGGCCTTCTCGGCGTCCGGGCGCTCGACCGTCACCAGACCGAACTCGGCGGCGACGAAGAAGCCGTTGGCGAGGATCAGCAGGAACGCCGCTCCGAGGAGCAGCAGGGGGATGGTCATGATGCCGCCGCCTCCCCGTTGGGTCGGGAGGGGGCGGCGCAGGTACTACAGGACGATCCGTCCATCGCCGGAGGGGGTCACTCCTCGGGTAGCAGGAACCCCTGGGTGCCGGGCGGCACGCAGGGGTGGGGCGCAGCGAAAAACGCCTCCGCCACCAGATTAATCAAGACACGGGCCACTACGGCAGGGTCGGCGGCCCCGAGTCAGTCCCGGTCTTCCGCGTCCCGGGCCGTCGCGCGGGCCTCGGCGAGCGCCCGGAGGGTGTGTGCGTCGGCGATGGCGCGCCGTTTGGCGATGCCCGGCTGGATGCCGAGCGCGGGCAGGCTGGTGCCGTCGCTGAGGTCGATGAACACCCAGGGATCGCCCGGACGGAGGTTCACCTGAACGATTTCCGCCCAGTCCAGGTGGCGTCTGCCGGCGATGTTGACCACGGTGACGCCGGTGTCGTCGGCGACGACCTTCACCCGGGCGAGCTGGGCCAGCACGCCGAAGATGAGGGCGCCGGTGAGGATGAAGCTGAGCCGCTCCCCCGGGCCGAGCTGCTCCAGCAGCAGCGCGATCCCCGAGATCACCACGAAGATCGCGACACCGGCGGTGAGCAGGATCACGCGGGTGTGCCCCGGCCGGAAGGTGACGGGAAGGTCGGACATCTCTGCTCGCCCCTGCTTGCCTCTCACGCCGCTCAGAGGCGGCAGGCGTGGATCGCGGTGGTCAGGATGGCCCGGGCGCCGAGCTCGTACAGGTCGTCCATGATCCGCTGGGCCTCCTTGGCCGGGACCATGGCGCGGACGGCGACCCAGCCCTCGTTGTGCAGCGGGGAGACGGTCGGGGACTCCAGACCCGGTGTGAGCGCGACGGCCTTCTCGAGCTGCTCGACGCGGCAGTCGTAGTCCATCATCACGTAGGTCCGCGCCACCAGGACGCCCTGGAGTCGGCGCAGGAACTGCTGCACCTTGGGCTCTTCGGTGTCGGCGCCGGCCCGGCGGACGACGATCGCCTCGGACTTCATGATCGGCTCGCCGAAGACCTCCAGGCCCGCGTTGCGCAGGCTGGTTCCCGTCTCGACGACGTCCGCGATGACCTCGGCCACGCCCAGCTCGATCGCGGTCTCCACGGCACCGTCGAGGTGGACGACGGAGGCGTCGACTCCGCTGTCCGCGAGGTGCTTGGCGACGATGCCCTCGTAGGAGGTGGCGACCGTCTTGCCCTGGAGGTCCTCGATGCCGCCGGCGGTGCCCGGCTTGGAGGCGAAGCGGAAGGTCGAGCGGGCGAAGCCGAGCGGGAGGATCTCCTCGGCGTTGGCGCCGGAGTCGATGAGCAGGTCGCGGCCGGTGATGCCGATGTCGAGGCGGCCGGAGGAGACGTAGATCGCGATGTCACGGGGGCGGAGGTAGAAGAACTCGACCTCGTTCTCCGGGTCGACGATGCGCAGTTCCTTGGACTCGCGGCGCTGCTGGTAGCCGGCCTCATGCAGCATCTCCGCCGCAGGGCCGGACAGTGAACCCTTGTTGGGGACGGCGATGCGCAGCATGGGGTCGGCTTCCTTTGCTCGTTCGGATTCGGAACTGTGTGCGGTGCGGCTCAGAGGTGGGCGTAGACGTCGTCCAGGGAGATGCCGCGGGCGACCATCATCACCTGGACGTGGTAGAGCAGCTGCGAGATCTCCTCGGCGGCCGCCTCCTTGCCCTCGTACTCGGCGGCCATCCAGACCTCGGCGGCCTCCTCGACGACCTTCTTGCCGATGGCATGGACGCCCTTGTCCACCAGTTCCGCGGTGCGGGAGGTGGCGGGGTCACCGTGGGCGGCCTTGTGCTGGAGCTCGGTGAAGAGCTCCTCGAACGTCTTCTTGGACATGGTGGCGCCCACTCTACGCGGTGTGCCGCACGACCTAGTGCCACGGTTCAGATACTGAGCGAAGCGTGACCGCGGTCGCCACCGCGGCGGTCACGGCCTCGTGCCCCTTGTCCTCGTTCGAGCCCTCCAGTCCGGCCCGGTCCAGCGCCTGTTCCTCGGTGTCGCAGGTCAGCACCCCGAAGCCGACGGGGACACCGGTCTCCACGGAGACCTGGGTGAGGCCCTGGGTGACGCCCTGGCACACGTAGTCGAAGTGGGGGGTGCCGCCGCGGATGACGACACCGAGGGCGACGACCGCGTCGTAGCCGCGACCGGCCAGGACCTTGGCGGCCACCGGGAGCTCGAAGCTGCCGGGGACCCGGATCAGCGTGGGCTCGTCGATGCCCAGCTCACCGAGGGCGCGCAGGGCGCCGTCGACCAGACCGTCCATCACCTTGTCGTGCCACTGCGCCGCGATGACCGCGACCCTGAGGTCGCTCGCGTTGCGTACGGACAGTTCCGGTGCACCCTTGCCGCTCACGTCTCTCCTCCGTGCTTTCTCTTACTGGTTGTTGCAGGTGGCCGCGGACGCGGCCGCGGGGGCCGGCACGGCGGGCGTGTCCAGCCAGGGCAGGTCGTGCCCCATCCGGTCCCGCTTGGTGCGCAGGTAGCGGAGGTTGTGTTCGCCCGCCTGCACGGGCATCGGCTCACGGCCGGTGACCTTCAGACCGTGGCGCAGCAGCGCCTCGGTCTTCTCGGGGTTGTTGGTCATCAGGCGCAGGCTGCGGACGCCGAGGTCCGTCAGGATCCGCGCGCCGGCGCCGTAGTCGCGGGCGTCGGCGGGCAGACCCAGTTCGAGGTTGGCGTCGAGAGTGTCGTGCCCCTGCTCCTGGAGCTCGTACGCCCGCAGCTTGGACAGCAGTCCGATGCCGCGGCCCTCGTGTCCGCGCAGGTAGACCACGACTCCCCGGCCCTCGGCCTGGATCCGCTCGAGCGAGGCGTCCAGCTGCGGGCCGCAGTCGCAGCGCAGGGAGCCGAACACGTCGCCGGTGAGGCATTCGGAGTGGACCCGCACCAGGACGTCCTCGCCGTCGCCGACGTCACCGTGGACCAGGGCGACGTGCTCGACGCCGTCGGCGGCGGAGCGGTAGCCGTAGGCGGTGAAGGTGCCGTGGACGGTGGGCAGCCGGGTCTCGGCCTCGCGCCGGACGGTGGGTTCGGCGGTGCGGCGGTAGGTGATCAGGTCCTCGATGGAGATGATCGTCAGGCCGTGCTTGCGGGCGAACGGGATCAGCTCGGGCAGCCGGAGCATACGGCCGTCCTCGCCGGCGATCTCGACGATGGCGCCGGCCGGGCGCAGGCCCGCGAGCCGGGCGAGGTCGACGGCGGCCTCGGTGTGGCCGCCCCGGACCAGGACGCCGCCGGGCCGGGCGCGCAGCGGGAAGACGTGGCCGGGGCGGACGAAGTCGGTGGGCCCGGCGGCGGCGCTCGCCAGCAGCTGGAGCGTGGTCGCCCGGTCCGAGGCGGAGATGCCGGTGGTCACGCCGTGCGCGGCGGAGGCGTCCACGGAGACGGTGAACGCCGTCTTCATCGACTCGGTGTTGTCGTCGACCATCTGGGGCAGCCGCAGCCGGTCGAGCTCCTCGCCCTCCATGGGGGCGCAGATCAGGCCCCGGCACTCGCTCATCATGAAGGCGACGATCTCGGGCGTCGCCTTCTCGGCGGCGACGACGAGGTCGCCCTCGTTCTCCCGGTCCTCGTCGTCGACGACCACGACCGGACGCCCGGCCGCGATGTCGGCGATGGCCTGTTCGACCGGGTCGAGCGCGAAGTCCTCGAAGCCGTCCGTGCTGTGGAGGATGGATGCCGCGGTCATGCGGGGGCTCCTTCCAGAGCGGGCCGCGAGCCCTGGCGGGAGCGCAGCCACCAGTCGCGCATGCCCCACAGGACGAGCGCGCCGTAGATGACGTAGACGAAGCCGGAGAAGGCGTAGCCGTTGGCGAAGTTCAGGGGGACGCCGACGAGGTCGACGAGCAGCCAGGCGAACCAGAACTCGACCATGCCGCGGGCCTGGGCGTACATGGCGACGACGGTGCCGACGAAGATGTAGGCGTCCGGCCAGGGGTCCCAGGACAGGGACGGGTACGCCTTGAAGAGCAGGGCGACGGCGACCGTGCCGGCCGCGGCGGCGCCGAGCATGACGGCGCGTTCGGTCCAGGTGGCGAACCGCGGGACGATGTGGCCGTCGCCGCCGTCCTCGGTCCGGCCCCTGTCGCGGCTCCACTGCCACCAGCCGTACAGGGCGACCGTCATGACGACGGCCTGCTTGCCGGCGCTGCCGGTCAGGTGGCCGAAGAAGGCGCCGAAGAGGACGAGACCGGACAGGAACTGGACCGGCCAGGTCCACAGCGAGCGTCGCCAGCCGAGTGCCAGGGTGATCAGGCCGAGGATGTTGCCGATCATGTCCGACCACAGGATGTGCTGGCCGAGGAGGGTGAACGCCTGCGAGTTCAGCCCGTTCACCGCGCACCCCCCTGACCCGCCGCCAGCAGCCGCTCGACGTACTTGGCGACGATGTCGACCTCGAGGTTGACCGGGTCGCCGGGCTCCTTGAAGCCGAGGGTGGTCAGGGCGAGGGTGGTGGGGATGAGGCTGACGGTGAAGTAGTCGGGACCGGCGTCGACCACGGTGAGGCTGATGCCGTCGACGGTGACGGAGCCCTTCTCCACGACGTAGCGCGTAAGGTCCGCGGGGAGCGCGATCTTGATGATCTCCCAGTGGTCGGAGGGCTTGCGCTCCAGGATCTGCCCGGTGCCGTCGACGTGCCCCTGCACGATGTGGCCGCCGAGGCGGGCGCCCACCGCGGTGGGCCGTTCGAGGTTCACGCGGGAGCCGGCCGAGAGGGCGCCGAGGCTGGACCGGTTGAGGGTCTCGGCCATGACGTCGGCGGTGAACTCGTCGCCCTCGTGGTCGACGACGGTGAGGCAGACGCCGTTCACGGCGATGGAGTCGCCGTGCTTCGCTCCCTCGGTGACCACGGGGCCACGCAGCCTGAAGCGGGAGGCGTCGCCGAGGTCCTCTACGGCGGTGACCTCACCCAGCTCTTCGACGATTCCGGTGAACACTTCCCGGGTCCTCCTGCCTCATTCGGGCACGGACTCCGGGGCTGTCGATGACGACAGAATGAACGGTCGAGCACACCGGTGACGCCTACGCCGGACGGGGCCCGTCCGTGACGGACGGGACCGGACGGCGGCGCGCACACGTGCATGCCCGCCCGCCGCGCACTGCCTCCCATCCGGACTTTAACCGTCGGTCCAGGAATTTCACCTGGTCAACCGGCCGCTGGAAGCGACCGGGTCGCGGACTGTAACCGCCGGTTCGGACTTTCACCGACCCCGGAGTGCGCTGCTTCTGGTACAGGGCCAGTGTGCCACGCCCGATCGTCACCCATGCGGGCGATCGGTGTGGAGTGGCTCACAGACCGCCGGCCCGTGCCGGTGGTCCGTACCTATTGACGCTCTGGTCTAGTCCTTTTATGGTGCGGTCGGGCCCGGCGGTGGTGACGACGGCCCTTGCCCGCCGCCGGGCCCCGCTTTGACAGGGTGACCGCCCACTTCGGCCCGGACCCGTCGCGAGCGGTACGTCGGCCTCCGACTGGTGGAGCCGGTGGCCACCGCCGACGGCACGTGGGGACCGGTTGAGTCCGCGGAGCGGCGGGACGACGTGTCGATGGCGCGGCGGGAGGAACCGGTCGCCCCCGCAGGGACGCAGGGCGCCCGCGTGCCGTGCGGGGCCCGGCGGGCTAGAAGCGTCCTGAAGATCTTGAAATCGCGCCCGGCTTGCACCGGTTCACGGCGATCGACATTTACCGGCAATCCGGGGCGAGCCGGGCGGCCGGAGCAAGATCTTCATCGGGCTTCTCGCGCCCGGGCGGTGCGAACAGTTCGTCCTGGGCCCGTTCCCGGGCCGTCAGCAGGGCCCCGCGGAGCACCGCCGTACCGCCCAGGCCGCTCGCCCGTACCTCGGTGGGCATGGGCGACATCCGGCCGACGCGTTCCGCCACGCGCGCGGCCAGCGCCTCGCCCCCGGCCTGGCCGACCTCGCCGCCCAGGACCGCGCAGCCCGGGTCCAGCACGGCGACGACGGAGGCGACGCCGAGGGCGACGCGGCCGGCGAGGAGATCGAGGAAACGGGCGGCCGCGCCCCCGGCGCCGTCCCGGCCGGCGGCCGCTGCCGCCTCCCGCACCGCGCGGGCCGCCCCGGCCTCCTCCTCGCCGGCCCACGGCAGCCCGCACTCCCCCGCCAGCCGGGCGACGGCCGCCGCCCCGACCAGGGAGTGGAAACCGCCCGAGCAGTCGGTCGCCGAGGGCAGCGAGGCCGTACCCGGTACCGGGAGGAAGCCGATCTCGCCCGTGCCGCCGGAGGCGCCGCGGCGCAGGGTGCCGTCCAGGACGACGGCCGCGCCGGGCGAGTGGCCCAGCCACAGCAGGACGAAGGTGTCCCGGTCCTGCGCGGCGCCCTCCCGCTGCTCGGCCAGCGCGGCGAGGTTGGTCTCGTTCTCGACGCTGACCCGGGCCTGGGGAAACCGCTCCTGGAGCGCGGCGACCAGGCGGCGGTGCCAGCCGGGCAGGCCCGAGGAGTTCCGCAGCTCACCCGTGCCGGGGTCGATCAGGCCGGGCGCGCCGATACCGACGGTGTGCAGCCGGTCGGCCCCGGCCTCCTTCACCGCCCGCTCCACCAGTGCCACCGCCTGTTCGACGGCCTGCTCCTCGGCGCATCCAGGCCCGGCGTCCCCGCCGATCGGCACGGAGGCCTCGGCGAGCACCTCGCCGAGCAGGTCGGACACCAGCACGGAGACACTGTCGGTGCGGACGTCGAGCGCCGCCAGGTGGGCCCGGTCGGCGACGATCCCGTACAGCCGGGCGTTCGGGCCCCGGCGCTGTTCACCCGACTCCCCGACCACGGTGATCAGCCCGGAGACCGTGAGGCGTTCGACGAGGTCGGCGACGGTCGGCCGGGACAGTCCGGTCAGCTGCTTCAACTGCCCCGCCGTCAGCGGGCCTTCCTGCTGCAGCAGCCGCAGGGCGAGCCGGTCGTTGATGGCCCGGGCGGTGCTCGGTGATGCGGGCATGACCGGAATCCTCCCAGATCCGCGGGCCCGGACGGCGGGAAAACCCGCTATCTATCAGGTAGGGACCCTGATAGTTTACGGCGGTGCAGCGGCGATGCGGCGGCGGGGTGCGTCCGGCCAGGGAGGGACAGCAACATGAGTGACGTGGTCACCGAGCGGAACGACCGGCGAACGGTCAGGCGCGCCCGGTACGCCGTGGCGGCCGTCTTCGCCGTGCACGGCGCCGTCACCGGCTCCTTCGCGACCCGCGTGCCCTGGATCCAGGACCACGCCTCGCTGAGCACGGGGCAGCTCGGCTTCGCCCTGGCCTTCACCGCGTTCGGCGCCTCCTGCGCCATGCCGCTGGCCGGCCGGATCAGCCACCGCTTCGGCAGCCGTACGGCGCTGCGCGGCCTGATCGCGCTGTGGACGCTGGCCCTGGTGCTGCCGTCCCTCGCGCCGAACCTGTACACGCTGTGCCTGGCGATGTTCGTCTACGGCGCAACCGCCGGCACGGCCGACGTCGCGATGAACGCGCTCGGTGTCGAGGTCGAGCGCCTGCTGAACCGGTCGATCATGTCCGGGCTGCACGGCCTGTGGAGCGCGGGCGCGCTGATCGGCTCGGCCGCCGGTACCCTCGCCGCGCACCTCGGCTCGGACGCCCGCCTGCACTTCGCGCTCGCGGCGGGCGTGCTCACCCTGCTCGGCGTGCTGGCCTGCGGCTGGGTGCTGGACGTACAGCCCGCCGAGGACGAGGAGCCCCCGCCGAGGTTCGCGCTGCCGCCCAGGTCGGCGCTGCTGATCGGCGCGGTGGGCTTCTGCGCGGTGTTCGCGGAGGGCGCGAGCCTCGACTGGTCGGCGGTGTTCCTGCGCGACCGGCTGGACAGCTCGGCCGGACTGGCGGCGGCGTCGACCACCGGGTTCATGCTGACCATGGCGGTGGCCCGGATCGCCGGGGACGCGGTGGTGAACCGCTTCGGGGCGGTCCGCACGGTCCGCGTCGGTGGTGTGCTCGCCGCTCTCGGCGGCCTGCTGATCGTCGTCGCGCGGCATCCGGCGGTGGCCATGTCCGGCTTCGCGCTGATGGGGCTCGGGATCGCGGTCGTCGTCCCGCTGTGCTTCGCGGCGGCCGGCCACAGCGGCCCGAACCCCAGTCAGGCCATCGCGGGCGTGGCGACCATCACGTACACGTCGGGCCTCATCGCACCCAGCCTGATCGGCGGGGTGGCGCAGGCGACCAGTCTGACCGTGTCGTTCGTCCTGGTGACGGTGCTGGCCTGCGGCCTCGTGCTCTTCGCGGGGGTACTGGGCGGCGGCCGGCGGGAGGCGCGGGAGGTCAGTCCGCGGGCCGCAGCAGTTCCCGGCCGGCAGCCCTGAAGCCGTCGGTCCACGCGGTGGGGCGCAGGGTGGCCGCGTCCAGCCGGACCAGGACCCGGGTCCCGTGTGCGTAGGTGACCGTCCCGTCGGCCGAGCAGAAGCGGAAGCCGTAGGTCAGGCCGGTGGTGCCGAGCCGTTCCAGCCAGAGGTGGACGGCGTAGGCGCCCGGGCCGGTCACCGGCGCCTCGTAGGTGATCCGCAGCTCCTTGACGGCGTTGCAGGCGTCCCCCGCGGCCGCCCAGTCCCCGTCGTAGCGGACGCCGTGGGCCTGCCACAGCTCGCTCCAGGCGCGCTCGACCAGCAGCGGGTACCGGGCGTTGTGCAGCAGGCCGAGCGCGTCCAGGTCGTCGAAGTGGACGGTGACGGGGATCAGCCGGCCGTACGAGCGGGCGGGTACGGGCGGGGCTTCGGCGGTCACGGGCGGGACTCCTGAGCGTGGTGGCGACGGGTGGTGCGGGCACCGGGACCCCTATTCTAAGCGAGCGCTCAGCCACCCGTCCGGGCAGGTCACCGGCACCGCGACCGGATGTGGACGCAGGGTCACGAGGAGGGCCGCGGGGCGTGGCAGCGCCGGCCACCCGTGACAATGGTCCGGAACGACTTCACGCACTAGGAAAGCGAAGCATCACCATGGACCTCGGCGTCCGCTGGAAGCTGCACGGTGACGGGCGCACGCCCCTGCCCGGAGCGGTGGTACGCCCCGACGAACGGCTGTCCTGGCCCCGCACGGTGGGCCTAGGCGCCCAGCACGTGGTCGCGATGTTCGGGGCGTCCTTCGTCGCCCCCGTTCTGATGGGCCTCGACCCCAACCTGGCGATCATGATGTCCGGCGTGGCGACCGTGATCTTCCTGCTCGCCACGCGCGGCCGGGTCCCGAGCTACCTCGGCTGCTCGCTGTCCTTCGTGGGCGTGGCCGCGGTGATCCGGGCGCAGGGGGGCACGAGCGCGACCGTGACCGGCGCGGTCTTCGTCGTGGGCGCGGTGCTCTTCCTGGCGGGGCTCGCGGTGCAGCGCTTCGGGGCGCGGATCATCCACGCCGCGATGCCGCCGGTCGTCACCGGCGCGGTCGTCATGCTGATCGGCTTCAATCTCGCCCCGGTGACCGCCTCCACCTACTGGCCGCAGGACCAGTGGACCGCCCTGCTGGTGATGCTCTTCACCGGTCTGGCCGTCGTCGGTCTGCGCGGCTTCTGGTCCCGCGTGGCGATCTTCCTGGGCCTGGTCTTCGGGTACGGCCTGTCCTGGGCCTGCGACCGGATCTTCGGCAGGATCCACTCGGTGGACGCGAGCGGCAAGGTCACCGACCACTGGCGCCTGGACCTCTCGGGTGTCGGGAAGGCCGACTGGATCGGGCTGCCGTCCTTCCACGGGCCCTCCTTCCAGTGGTCGGCGGTCCTCGTCGCCCTGCCGGTCGTCATCGCCCTGGTCGCGGAGAACGCCGGGCACGTCAAGGCGGTCGGCGAGATGACCGGCCACCGGCTGGACGACAAGCTGGGTACGGCGATCTCGGCCGACGGCGTCGCGTCGATGCTGTCCACCGCCGTGGGCGGCCCGCCCAACACCACCTACTCCGAGAACATCGGTGTGATGGCCGCGACCCGCGTGTACTCGACGGCCGCGTACTGGGCCGCCGCCGGCTTCGCGGTGCTCTTCGGCGTGTGCCCGAAGTTCGGCGCGGTGGTCGCCGCCGTTCCGGGCGGTGTGCTCGGCGGCATCACCGTCATCCTGTACGGCATGATCGGCCTGCTGGGCGCCCAGATCTGGACCAACGCCGGGGTCGACCTGCGCAATCCGCTCAACCTCGTCCCGGCCGCCGCGGGCATCATCATCGGTGTCGGCAACGTGACGATGAAGTTCACCGACACCTTCTCGCTCAGCGGCATCGCCCTCGGCACGCTGGTCACCATCACCGGCTACCACGCCCTGCGCGCCCTCGCCCCCGCGCATCTGAAGCCGCAGGAACCGCTGCTGGACGAGGGCACGTCGTCCTACGACGAGGAAGGGGCCCGCACCGAGTCGGAGGGGTGACGAGCCCCGGCCTGCGCGAGCCCCGAGGCCCTGCGCGGCGGCAGGCGGGGGCGGTGATGCGGTGCTGGATGAGGGTCGGCACCGGCGGCGCGGTACGCGTGGCCGAGGGGACTCCCCCCGGACGCGCCGGCGTTCCCCCGTTCCGGGGAAGCGCCCGGCCCGTCGGCACCCTTGTCGGCCCGGGGCTGGGACCCTTCCCCCATGGCGCCGTTGAAAGACCTCACTCCCTCCGTCGAGACCGTCGTCTCCCGTATGCGCGCGCTGGACGAGGACCTGCCCGCGCGCGACGGGGTCGCGGTGTTCAACCGCGTCTACCTGGCCGTCACCGAGGAGGTGGAGCGGCGCCTGCACGCCGGGGCGTTCACGGACGCACGGGCCGCGACCGCCCTGGACGTGCGGTTCGCCGAGCGGTATCTCGACGCGGTCGACGCGGTGGCCGACGACCGCCGTCCGCCGGCCTGCTGGCGGCCGCTGTTCCAGCTCCGCCGCCACCCCGGCGTACGGCCGCTGCAGTTCGCCCTCGCCGGCATCAACGCGCACGTCGGGCACGACCTGGCGCTCGCCGTCGTGGACGCCTGTCGTGCCCTCGGCTGCGAACCGGCCGAACTGGAGGACGAGTTCGACCGCGTGGGCGAGCTCCTCGTGACGCTGGAGGAGCGCATCCGCGAGGACCTGATGCCTGGTCCCGACCTGCTCCAGATCGCCGACCCGCTCACCCATCTGGTGGGCTCCTGGAGCCTGGAGCGCGCCCGGGACGCCACCTGGTCGGCCGCGCGGGCGCTGTGGGCGCTGCGCCGGTTCGACGACCTGGCCGAGGAGTTCACCGACCGTCTGGACGCGGCCGTCGGCTTCGCGGGCCGCATGCTGCTCACGCCCCTCGCGGACTGACACGGGTCGGAAGGAGTCACACGGCACATGGTTACCCGGCTCGGCCTCGGCCTTCCGCAGAACCGGCAGTACGACCTCGGCAGGGACGTGCCCGACGTGGCACGCGCCGCCGAGCACATCGGGTACGACAGCCTGTGGGTGTACGAACGGGCACTGTTCGCCGAGCCCGCCACCCAGGGCCTTTACAACGTCCCCGGCCTGCCCTGGCCCGACTCCTACCGGCACGTGGCCGATCCGCTGGTCACCCTCACCCTCGCGGCGGCGGCCACCGAGCGGGTCCTGCTGGGCACGAGCGTGCTGGTCGCGCCGCTGCGCATGCCCTTCCAGCTGGCCAGGACCCTGGCCTCCTTGGACGCGGCGAGCGGCGGCAGGGTCGTCGCCGGCCTGGGCTCCGGCTGGTCCCTGGACGAGTACGCGGCCTCCGGTGTCCGGCCCTTCGAGGAGCGCGGCCGGGTACTGGACGAGGTGATCGAGGTGTGCCGGGCGGTCTGGGGCCCGGACCCGGTCTGCTGCGCGGGCGACCTCACGAAGATCGCCTCGGCCGTGGTCGGCCCCAAGCCCGCCCGGCCGATCCCGATCCTGCTGGCCGCGGCCAACCGGAAGGCGCAGCGCCGCCTGGTCGACCACGCCGACGGCTGGCTGCCGCTGGCGACGGGCGTCAGGCGTACCGCCGACCAGTGGGACGAACTGCGGGATCTGGCGGCGGAGCGCGGCCGCGAGGAGCCGATCCGGACGGTCCTCAGGGTCAACGCGGTGCACACGCCCGAGCCGTACGACGGCGACGACCGCCGCCCGTTCCAGGGCAGCGCCGACCAGATCGTCGAGGACCTCCACGGGTACGCCGCGCTCGGCCTGGAGGAGATCCTGATCGACCTGCAGACCACTCCGCGGGACGCCCGGGAACTCGAGGACGTCGCCGCGGAGGTCTATGCGAAGGCGCGCGCGGCCGGGGTGTGACCGCCGGTCAGTCCTCGGGGAGTTCGACGGGCGCGATCTCGTCGTAGACGTCGCCGGGACCGGGGTTGCCCGGGTCGGTGGCGCCGCCGAGGTGGTGCATGACGCCCCAGACCGCGTTCAGCGCGGTCTGGACGGCGCCCTCGGCCCAGCCGGCCGTCCAGGAGATGTCGTCCCCGGCGAGGAAGATGCCCCGCTTGTCCTCGGGCAGCCGGTCCTGCATGAAGTGGGTGAACAGGCGCCGCTGGTAGCGGTAGTGACCCGGCAGGTTGGCCTTGAACGCGCCCATGAAGTAGGGCTCGTTCTCCCAGGAGACGGTCACCGGATTGCCGATGATGTGCTTCCTGATGTCGACCTTCGGGTAGATCTCGCCGAGCGACTTCAGCATGACCTCCATCCGCTCGCTCGCGGACAGCGGCAGCCACTTCAGGCTGTCGTCGCACCACGTGTAGGAGAGGCAGATCACGGCGGGCTTGTCCGGGCCTTCGTCGAGGAGGTAGGTGCCGCGGGTCATGCGGTCGGTGAGCGTCATCGACATGACGTCCCGGCCGGTCTGCTCGTCCTTGTCCAGCCAGAACGGCCGGTCGACCGGGACGAAGAGCTTGGAGCTCTCCATGTAGTGGGTGCGCTCGATCGCCGTCCAGTGGTCGATCGGGAAGAGCGAGTCGTCGCACGCGATCTTCGACAGCAGCATCCAGGACTGGGCGGTGAAGACGGCCGCCCGGTACGTGCGGATGTCGCCGCCCGCGTCCGTCACGGTGATCCGGTTGCCCGCGGTGCGGTGCAGCCGGATCACGGCCGGCCGCGGCTCGCCGTTCGCGTGCAGGGACTTGAGCGAGGTGCCGTACGGCCAGTGGACGATCTTCTCCGGCTCGCGCTCCCACAGCCGCAGCGGCAGCTGCTGGGAGCCGCCGACGATGCCGCGGTGGTGGTCGTCGGCCTCGGTGTAGACGACGCGCAGGATCTCCAGGATGGAGTTGGGGAAGTCGGTGTCCCAGCCGCCGGTGCCGAAGCCGACCTGGCCGAAGATCTCACGGTGGCGGAAGGACTTGAAGGCCTCGGAGTCGCAGAGGAATCCGTAGAAGGTCTGGTTGTCGAGCTTCGCGACGAGCTTCGCCCAGATCTCGCGGATGCGCGGAACGTCCCGCTCGCGCAGGGCCCGGTTCATGTCGGAGAAGTCGGCGCCCTCCTCGAGGCACTTGCCCCAGGCGGCGGCGACGTCGCGGTAGACCTGCGGCAGGTCGTCGATCGTCTCGGCGTAGTGCGACTCGCCCTTGAGGTCGACGACGGTCGAGGGCGTCGCCTCCGCGAGCGGGTTGGGGAAGGGGCGGGTCTCGAGCCCGACCAGGTCGATGTAGTGCTGGAGGGCGGTGGAGGACGGCGGGAAGCGCATCGCGCCCATCTCCGCGGTCAGCGACGGGTCGCAGCCCTCGAAGCCGACCGTCCGCAGCCGGCCGCCGAGCCGGTCGGCCTCGTGGACGACGGGCTTGAGGCCCATCTTCATCAGCTCGTAGGCGGCCACGATGCCGGACAGGCCGCCGCCGATGACCGCCACCTCGGTGCCGTGTTCGGTCGCCGGGATCTGGCCGAGGCCCGCCGGGTGGGCCAGGAACTCGTCGTAGGCGTAGGGGAAGTCCGGGCCGAACATGGTGATCGGCGGCTGCTGCTCGTCTGCGTGCTCGACGGCGTTGGGCACGGTGGACGTCATGGGGTACGGACTCCTTGCGCGAGGTGGAACGGGTGGGGGAGCTTTTCCGGCGGCTCAGACGAGTGACCCGTACAGACCGGGGCGCCGGTCCGCCAGGTACGGGTTCGCCTTGCGGGAGGCGGCCAGGAAGGCGGGGTCGACGTCGGCGACCACCAGTTCCTCGCCGCGGCCGGCGCGGGTGCGGGCGATGCCGTCGGGGCCGGCGAGGGCGGAGAGCCCGAAGAACTCGAACTCGCCCTCCGCGCCGACCCGGTTGACGTACGCGACGTACATCTGGTTCTCCCAGGCACGCACCGGCACCATGGACTCGGCGACGAACTGGAACGGGTGCATGTTCGCCGTCGGCACGACGAGCAGATCCGTGCCGGCCAGGGCGTGGGCGCGCGCGTTCTCCGGGAACTCGACGTCGTAGCAGATCATGATGCCGACGGTCAGGCCGCCCAGCCGGGCCTGGACGAGCGACTGCTCGCCCGGGGTGAAGTGGTCGCGCTCGGCGCACCCGAAGAGGTGGGTCTTGCGGTAGTTCGCGAGCCGGGTGCCGTCGGCGGAGATCAGCTGGGCGGAGTTGTGGACCGTGTCGCCGTCCCGCTCGGGGTAGCCGTAGGCGATCGCCAGGCCGTGCCGGGTGGCGATCGCGGCGACCGCACCGGCGGAGTCACCGTCGGCGGGCTCGGCGAGGCGGCCGACGGCGTCGCCGATCGCGTACCCGGTGAGGAACATCTCCGGCGCGGCCAGCAGCGCGGCCCCCGCGGCGGCGGCACGGCCCGCGGCCTCGTCGAGGACCTCGAGGTTCTCGGCGGTCAGGCCGGGGCGGCCGGAGCTCTGGAGCAGGGCGGTGCGCATGCGTGGTCCTCACCGGGGCGTAAGGGGGTTCTGGGGTCGGTTAGACGGTACGGTCGGCGGACTCGGCCGGACAAGAAGAAGCCGTTGCGCGCCGGTGAGCGGTTCGTTGCGCGCATGACGGCCCGGACGGCGATTCGTTGCGCGTGCCGACGCCGGGGCGGCCCGGCTCGCCGGGGCACGCCGGGCGCACCAGGTCGACGGGAGGGCTCGTCCGGCTCAGGTGGTCGGCTCGGCCACGGCGCGCCGCAAGGCGGAGGAACACCCGAGAGCTCCGCCCCGGCCCCGCCGACGCCGCCCACGGCCGGACCCGGGCACCCGCGGTGTCGACGCGAGGGCTCGTCCGCGACAGAACCGCTCAAGCCACGACGCCCGGTGCGGCCACAAGGCGGAAGAACACCGCGCGAGCCCGCCCCGTCCGAACGCGCCCCCGGCCGCCGGGGCCGACCGGGTCGCTCGCGGCGGGGCGCGCCCGGGTCAGGTCGGGGATCCCGACGAGAAGCGCCTCAGCAGCGGCGACAGCACCAGTACGGACTTGGTCCGTTCCACGAACGGCTCGCCCGCGATGCGCTCCAGCACCCGCTCGAAGTGGCGCATGTCGGAGGCGAAGACCTGGACGATCGCGTCCGCGTCCCCGGTGACGGTGGACGCGGCGACGACCTCCTGGTAGCGCTCAAGTCCCCGCTGGATCGTCTCCGGCGAGGTGTTGCGCCTGCAGTAGATCTCGATGAACCCCTCGGTCTCCCAGCCGAGCGCCGCCGGGTCCACCCGGACGGTGAACCCGGTGATGGCTCCGGTGGCGCGCAGCCGGTCCACGCGCCGCTTCACGGCGGGCGCGGACAGGCCGACCATCTGCCCGATGTCCGCGTAGGAGCGGCGGGCGTCCTCGGCGAGGGCGTGCACGATGCGTTCGTCGAGTTCGTTCAGCACAGTGGGTCGATCACTTCTCGGATGATGCGGGGGGTGCGAGCCGGGACCGGCGGTAGCCGTACCCGAAGTAGAACACGAGCCCGACCGCCATCCAGACTCCGAAGACCACCCAGGTGACGGCCGACAGGCTGCCCATCATCCACACGCACAGGACGAGGCCCAGCACCGGCAGCGCCGGCGACAGCGGCACCCGGAAGGTGCGGGGCATCTGCGGACGGGTCCGGCGCAGCACCACGACGGCGATGTTGACCAGCGCGAAGGCGAACAGCGTCCCGATGCTGGTGGCGTCGGCCAGCTGTCCGAGTGGAACGGCGGCGGCGAGGACACCGCAGAACAGGGAGACGATCACCGTGTTGGCGCGGGGCGCGCCGGTCTTCGGGTGGACCTTGGCGAAGACCTTGGGCACGAGGCCGTCCCGGGACATCGCGAAGAGGATGCGGGTCTGGCCGTACAGCACGGTCAGCACGACGCTCGCGATGGCGATGACCGCGCAGGCGGCGAGCAGGGTGCCCCAGAAGGTCTGCCCGGTCACCTCGCGCATGATCTGGGCGAGCGCGGCCTCGGAGTCGTCGAACCGCCGCCACGGCTTCGCGCCGACGGCCACGGCCGCGACCAGCACGTACAGGGCGGTCACGATGCCGAGGGAGAGCATGATGGCGCGCGGCAGGTCGCGCTGCGCGTCCTTCGCCTCCTCACCGGCGGTGGAGGCGGCGTCGAAGCCGATGTACGAGAAGAACAGCGTGGCGCCGGCCGCGCTCACGCCGGTCATGCCCAGCGGCATGAAGTTCGCGTAGTTGCCCGAGCGGAAGCCCTGGACGCCGATGGCGCAGAACAGCACCAGCGCGGCGATCTTCACGCACACCATGACGGTGTTGGCGCGGGCGGACTCCTTGGCGCCGCCGATCAGGAACGCCATGGCGAGGAGCACGACGATCAGCGCGGGCAGGTTGAAGACGCCGCCGTCGCCGGGCGGGGCCGACAGGGCGTCCGGGACGGTGACGCCGATGGTGCCGGCGAGCAGTTCGTTGAGGTACTCGCCCCAGCCGACGGCCACGGCGGCGACCGACACGCCGTACTCCAGGACCAGGCACCAGCCGCAGACCCAGGCGATCAGCTCGCCCATCGTTGCGTATGCGTACGAGTACGAGGAGCCGGAGACCGGGATGGTGCCCGCCAGCTCGGCGTAGGACAGGGCCGAGAAGAGCGCCGTGATCCCGGCGATCACGAAGGACAGCGTGACGGCCGGACCGGCCTTCGGCACGGCCTCGCCGAGGACGACGAAGATGCCGGTGCCGAGGGTGGCACCGATGCTGATCATGGTCAGCTGCCACAGTCCGAGGGAGCGCCTGAGGCTGCCTCCCTCGCCCTGTCCACCCTCCGCGACCAGGCGTTCCACGGGCTTGCGACGCAGCAGGCGAGCGACGGCGCCCGGGGACGCGGGGGCGGTGGCTCTGCTGTCGTGCGGGGGTGCGCCTTGGTCGAGCACGCGTGGGCTCCTTCATCGCTGCCGGTCAGGGGGCGGGGACCGGCGGCATCCCTGCGTGGGCAGGGACCCGCCGAGCGGGGTCCCCGCCACACCACGTACAGGTGAGCACCCTATGAGTCGGCCCTTCACGGGCGTAATGCAGCGACCTTGCGCATGCCCGCAAGATCTTTGCGTTCATCGCGGCGGGGTGCCCATTCGTTGCGCACGGGCTGTCGGCCGTTGCACGGGGACCGCGCGGAAGGGAGCCGGCGGTCAGCTCCAGCTGGCGTGCAGCGGCTTGCCCTCGGCGTAGCCGGCGGCGCTCTGGATGCCGACGACCGCGTTCTCGGCGAACTCCTCCAGACAGGCGGCACCGGCGTAGGTGCAGGCGGAGCGGACCCCGGCGATGACCGAGTCGATCAGGTCCTCGACGCCCGGCCGGGCCGGGTCGAGGAACATGCGGGAGGTGGAGATGCCCTCCTCGAACAGGGCCTTGCGGGCGCGGTCGTACGCCGACTCCTCGGAGGTGCGGTTGCGCACCGCGCGTGCGGAGGCCATGCCGAACGACTCCTTGTACGGGCGGCCGTTCGCGTCGTGCTGAAGGTCGCCCGGCGACTCGTAGGTGCCCGCGAACCACGAGCCGATCATCACGTTGGACGCGCCGGCCGCCAGGGCCATCGCCACGTCGCGCGGGTGCCGGACACCGCCGTCGGCCCAGACGTGCTTGCCGTACTTCCTCGCCTCGGCCGCGCACTCCAGGACGGCGGAGAACTGCGGCCGGCCCACGCCGGTCATCATGCGCGTGGTGCACATGGCACCGGGGCCGACGCCGACCTTGACGATGTCGGCGCCCGCCTCGACGAGGTCACGCACACCCTCGGCGGCCACGATGTTGCCGGCCACGATCGGCACCTGCGGGCCGAGGTCGCGGACCACCTTGATCGCGCTGATCATCGACTCCTGGTGGCCGTGCGCGGTGTCGATGACGAGCGTGTCCACGCCCGCGTCCAGCAGCTGCTCGGCCTTGCCCGCCACGTCGCCGTTGATGCCGACGGCGGCGGCCACGCGCAGCCTGCCCCGCGCGTCGGTCGCGGGGGTGTACAGGGTCGCGCGCAGGGCGCCCTTGCGGGTGAGGATGCCGGCCAGCCTGCCGTCCTTGTCGACCGCCGGGGCGTAGCGGCGGTTGGCCCCGTCGAGCCGGTTGAAGGCCTCGCGCGGGTCGATGTCGGCGTCGAGCAGCAGCAGGTCCTTGGACATGACCACTTCGAGCTGGGTGAAGCGGTCGACGCCGGCCAGGTCCCGGTCGGTGACGACGCCGATGGGCCGGTGGCCGTCGTCGACGACGACGCCCGCGTTGTGCGCGCGCTTGGGCAGCAGGGACAGCGCGTCGGCGACGGTCTGGTGCGGGGCCAGCACGATCGGGGTGTCGAGGACCAGGTGGCGGCTCTTCACCCAGGAGATGACGTCGGTGACGACGTCGATCGGGATGTCCTGCGGGACGACGACCAGGCCGCCGCGGCGGGCGACCGTCTCGGCCATGCGGCGGCCGGCGATCGCGGTCATGTTGGCGACGACGAGCGGGATGGTGGTGCCCGTGCCGTCCGGGGCTCCGAGGTCCACGGCCTGACGCGAGCCCACCGCGGAGCGGTTCGGCACCATGAACACGTCGTCGTACGTCAGGTCGTACGCGGGCCGGATGTCATTGAGGAAACGCACGTGCTGCACATCCCAGTCGATCAGAGGTGGCCCCCGGACAGGTCAGCCAGGGGGAAAGAGCACGTACCTCATTGTCCCACGAGGCCCGCCGTGTCATCCCCCGACAGAACGTCCAGGCTGGTCAGAGGGTCGCTGGGAGGAAGCTACAAGCGCCGGTGCGACAGCACCGCGCATCACTTGCCGCCCACATGGATACCGATCACGCGTACGGAAATGATCCCCCCAGGGAATCGGTACGCACGCGCCGCTGGGGGGCCACAAGTGCGGAGTCACGAGTGCGGGTCGAGCAACGAGTTGAGCGGCACGGTGCACGGCGCGAGCATCCAGGCGGGCGCGGTCTACGGCGGCATCCGCATCGACTCCGACGCCAACGCCGTCAGACAGACGCCCTGGCAGTTTCCGCCCTCCGTGCGCATGGTCGACCGGTCCCGGGAACTGTCGGCACTCGAACGGCACCGGTCCCGCACCACCCGGGAGGCTCGGCCCACGCTGGCCGCGGTGAGCGGTCTGGGGGGAGTCGGCAAGACCACCCTCGCGTTGACCTGGCTGCACACACTGCGCCCCCATTTTCCGGGTGGCCAGCTGTACGCGGACCTCGGCGCCCAGTCCCCCGGCGGACCGGCCCACCCGGAGGAGGTACTCGGGCGCTTCCTGCGGGCCCTGGGGCTGCCGGCGCAGCAGGTTCCCGCGACGCTCGCCGAACGGACGGCGCTGTACCGGTCCCTCACCGCCGACCGGCGACTGGTGGTGCTGCTGGACGACGCCGCGACCGCGGCCCAGGTACGGCCCCTGCTTCCTGCGGGTGGCAACGTCACGGCGGTGACCAGCCGCAGCCGACTGCCGGGGCTGACCGTCGACGGCTGCTTCCCCGTCCATGTGGAGCCGCTCGCTCCCGAGGCGGCGGTGGAGCTGCTGGCGGACACCCTGTCCGACGACCGGGTGGCGGCCCAGCCCGAAGCCGCGCGCACGCTCGTCGAGCTGTGTGCCGGACTGCCGCTGGCCGTCCGGGTCGCCGGAGCGCGGCTGGCGGCGCGGCCGGAGCGCCGTATCACCATGATGGTGCGCGCCCTCACGAAGGAGCGCGACCGGCTGGAGGCGCTGGCGATCGACGGCGACCACGATGTGCGAGCGGCACTGGACCTGTCGTACCGGGCGCTCCCGTCTGCCGCTGCCCGGCTCTACCGGTTGCTGGGGCTGCACCCCGGCACCGAGTTCGGCAGCGCGGTGGCGGCGGCGCTGTGCGGCGACGACGGAACCGAAGGGGACACGGTGGCGTCACTGGAGGTGCTGCACGACGCGAGCCTGCTCCTCGACGCCGGAGACGAACGCCATCGCCTCCACGATCTCGTGCGCCTGCACGCCCTCACGAAGGCGCGGGAGTGCGACCCACCGCTGGAGCGGGCGAAGGCGCTGCGCCGCATCGCCGACCACTACCTGGCGAGCGCCACGCGGGCCGAGGAGATCATCGACCCCCAGCACCGCACCATGGCCAGGGACTACGGCGCAGGCCCGGTCGTCACCGCGGATGTCGGCAGCGATCCCCCGGCAGCCCTGGACTGGCTGGAGCGGGAACTGCCCGTGCTGATGGCGGTGCTCCGCCAGGCTCGCACTGCGGGCTTCCCGACCGTCGCCTGGCAGCTGGCCGACTCGCTGTGGCCCCTGTTCCTCAGGCGCAAGTTCTACGACGACTGGCACGCCGCCCATGAGGAGGGACTCGCGGCAGCGCAGGACCTGGGCGACACGGCGGCCCAGTGCCGGATGCTCACCTCCGGCGGAGTGGGACGGCTCGGATCGGGGGACCATGACCGCGCCCTGGACATGTTCGAACGCGCGGCGCGGTGCTTCCTGGACGCCGGAGACCGGCTCGGGCATGCCCGCACGCTGAACTACCGGGGGCTCGCCCTGCAGCGGCTCGGACGGCTGCGGGAGGCCGCGGAGCAGTTCCGCCGCGCCGCGGAGGAGCTGCCTGAGCACGGCGACCGACGGGCCGGGGCACTGGCCCGGCTGAATCTCGCCGATGTGGCTCTCGCCACCGGGCACGCCGAGTCGGCGCTCCACCACGCCGGTGCCGCGCACAGCACGCTTCGCCAGGAGGGAGACCCGTACAACACCGCGCGCGCGAGTCTCCTCCTGGGCCGCGCGTCCCTGGCCCTGGACCGGCTCGATCAGGCGGACGAACAGCTGTCGTCAGCCCTGGCGACCCTGCGCGGGATGACGGCGCGCTATGAGATGGCGCGCGCCGTCGGTGGTCTGGCCGAGGTCGCCGAGCGGCGCGGCGAGACGCACGCCGCCCGTGACCGGTACCGGGAGGCACTGGAGCTCTACGCCTGCGCGGGCCGGTCCCGATCACAGGAAGCGGAATCCGCGCGCGGTCGGCTCGAGCGGCTGGAGAGCGGCGGGTCCGAGAGCTGAGTCCGCAGGACGTAGGGCGACGCCGAGGCGAACTCCGCGGCGGGCAGCCCGGCCACCAGCCAGGAATGGGCCAGCGAGGCGAGGGCCGCCCACATGTCGTCGGAGTCTTCCGGGGGCGCGGTCCGGGCCTCGAGTTCGAGCACGGTCCCGTCCGGACTGAACCGGAGCCAGCAGCGGGAGCCGTGGTGCACCGCCACCACCAGGGCTCCCGGATGGGAACTCGCCGTCTCGGCGGCCCTCGGCGCTCCTGTGCCGTGCTCGATCAGCACATCGCCGAGCAGGGCCGGACATCCCCGCGCGGGAAGCCTGACCCGGACGTGCTCGTCCACGGTCACCGCCCCGCGGGCCGGACCCCGCAGTACGGTGCGGACTCTGCGTGCCGGGTCATGTCGCCTCGTGCCGCACGACATCGCCGACACCACGGCCACGAGCGTCACCATGGCGCGCCCACGCTGCCGGGTTCGTCGTACCGGACCAGGACCGGGAGCCGTGCCGGTTCCGTCGTCGTCCGGACGGCGGGGGCCCGCAGCCGGAGCTTGCGGTAGAGCAGCGCGCGCATCTTGCGGGAGAACCGCCCGGGTTCCGAGGAGATGCGTGACGCCACCCGCGCGTACCGGTGCGCACGGCAGGCCGCCGAGCTCCGCTTGAGCTGCGGGCTCAGCGCGCGGTCCCCGTGCAGACGGGGTGCGAAGGACATGAGTTCGGCGAGCGGCGAGCCCGGATCGACGTCTGCGTCGGACCGGCCCGCCATGAGGACGGGTACGCCGGTCATCGCGCCGTAGAGGGTGACCGAACCATGGTCTCCCACGATGTAGTCGGCGGCGACGACCGTCCCCGTCCAGTCTCCGCACGGACTGACCAGGGTCAGGCCCGACCGCCCCAGTCCGGCGAGCCAGGACCGGACCTGCCAGGCGCCGTGAGCGTTCCAGACATGGGGATGCAGGAGTGCGGCGATGCGGAACTCGTCCCGGGGCAGTTCCCCGACCAGCCGCTCCAGGATCTCCCACCCCTGTCCCAGGAGCGAGTCGGGTCCCCAGGTGGAGCAGACGAGCACCAGCCGCTGCCCGGCCCTGACGCCCAGGGCGTCCCGGTACAACGCCCGGAGGGGGAGGCTGGCCGTGATGCGGTCGAAGCACGGGTCGCCCACCACCTCGGCCACCGGCAGGGCCTCGGGGCATTCCCGGCCCAGTCTGGTCAGCTCCTCGTGGTGGGCCAGCACGATCGCTTCGGGCACCACCGCGCCGTCCCGCACCAACCGCTGCCTGCTGAGGCCGTACACGCCCCGCTGCGCCACCGGCCGGCCGGGCCGCCCGGCCGGGGTGAGCTTGTTGTGGCCGGCCCCGTGCGGGAGCACGATCACGGGGCTGTGCAGTTCGTGCACGCTGCCGTGGCTCGCGGCCAGAGCGAGGTCGAAGTGCGTGTGGACCGCCTGGCTCCACGGCATCACCAGGCCGCCCAGCCGGTCCAGGAACTCGGCCACCCCGTTGCCGAACACGTCGGGTGCCTGGGTGAAGAAGATCTGCACCCTGATGTCGCCGTCCAGCAGCCGTATCGTGTCGAGCAGCCGCTGCCCGGCGATCACGGTGTGCACCACGGCCAGGACTCGCCTGCGAGTCCGGCGAGTGGCCCAGCGCTCGACGTCCGGCCGCACCGGCACGTGCCTCCAGTGCGGCTCCGGCACTGTCACGCTCATAGTCGTCGTCCCCCGGTTCTCTTCCAAGGCCCTCTCGGCCGCGCTCATGAGCGGCCGTCGACGATGGCGTGCCCCGGGGACTGGATGAGGGACTTGCAGGAATCCTGCACTCCCGTGAACCACCGGTCTGTGCGCCCCTCGCGCTTCGGTGCGCCTCTGTCCCGATCCCGGGATGTCCCAGAACAGTGGATTGAGTTCCGCACACCTGTACGGCTACGGAAATCCCGAAAGTGGTAGGAACCAGACACACCCATCGGGGGTAAGGGTGGAACTTCTCGCTCTGGGGCCTCTTGAGCTCTGGCACGGCGGGCAGCAGTACGAACTCGGGTCCCTGCAAGAGCGCCGGATACTGACGGTGCTGATCCACGCCCGCTGTGAACCGGTCCCGCTGGACACGCTGACGGACCGGGTCTGGAACGGGGAGCCACCGCCGACGGCCCTGGGCACACTGCACAGCTACCTCTCCCGGCTGCGGGGACGATTACGGCGGTCGGTGGGCGAAGAACTCGCCCGGGTGGACCGGCCCGCGCCACGGCTGTACCAGCTGCGAGCCGACCCGGAGGACATCGATCTGCTGCGGTTCCAGCGGTTGCGGAAGGACGCGGCGGCCGCGACCGCACGAGGGGAACGCGAGCTCGCCGTCGGATTGTTGCGGACCGCCGAATCGCTGTGGCGCGGCGAACCGTTGAGCGAGTTCACCGGCAACGAGTGGGCGCTGTCGGCGCGTGCCCGGCTGACCGAGGACCATCGCCGGGTCCGCGAGGAACGCATCGGCCTGGAAATGGAGTTGGGACGGCACGCCGACCTCGTCGGCGAACTCCAGGAGCTCGCGTCGCAGAACCCCTTCGCCCAGAAGGTGGTCGGCGCACTGATGCTGACCCTGTACCGCTCGGGGCGGCACGACGAAGCCCTCGCCGTCTACCGGGACACGCGCGAGAAGCTGCACGAGAGTCAGGGCATCGAGCCCGGCGCAGAACTCCAGGAACTCCATCTCCGCATGCTCGAACAGGACCGCACCCTCATGCGCACCCAGACCGCGGCCGCCGCCGGGGCGCCCGCCGCCGAGGCCCGCAACTGCCTGCCCCGGGACACCCGCGACTTCACCGGACGCACCGGCGAACTGCGCATCCTGCTGGCCTCGGCTCCGGCGCCCGGGGACGCCCCCGCGAGCGCGCTGCCCGTCACCGTCGTGCACGGCATGCCCGGCATCGGCAAGACGGCACTGGCCGTGCACGCCGCACACCGTCTGTGCGCCGCCTATCCGGACGGCCAGTTCTACATCGACCTGCGCGGCTACAGCAGTGAGCAGCCGCTGGACCCGGCCGAGGCCCTCGCCCTCCTGCTCCACTCGGCCGGCTGGTCC
This sequence comes from Streptomyces sp. NPDC004542, assembly GCF_040610035.1. NCBI lineage: Bacteria > Bacillati > Actinomycetota > Actinomycetes > Kitasatosporales > Streptomycetaceae > Streptomyces > Streptomyces sp. NPDC004542. The sequence goes on along the minus strand of NZ_JBEXLP010000011.1, from coordinate 51,091 downwards.
GGCGAGCTGCCGCCCACGCCGGACGAGAGGGCGGCCAGATGGCGGGAGTGGACCGCGCGGCACCGCGCGCTCGTGGTGCTCGACAACGCCAGGGACGCCGCGCAGGTCACCCCCTTGCTGCCCGGCACACCCGCCTGCCGGGCCATCGTGACCACCCGGAGCCGGCTGGCCGGGCTCGACGGTGCCGCGTCGCTGCGCGTCGACGCCCTGTCCGGCGCGGAGGCGGCCGCTCTCTTCACCCGGATAGCCGGGGCGTCGAGGACAGCGGCCGAGCCCGAAGCACTCGAGCGGCTCGTGGACGTGTGCGGGTGCCATCCCCTCGCCCTGCAACTCCTGGCGAGCCGTTTCCGCCACCGGGAGTCATGGGTCCTCCAGGACCTCCTCGACCAGCTGGCGGACGCGGCCGGCCCGCTCGACGAGTTCGACGGCCGGATCGCCGCGGCCTTCCACTTCTCGTACGCCGGGCTCGGCGGCCCCGCGCGACGACTGCTGCGGCGTCTCGCGCTGCACCCCGGACCCGACATCGCCCTCGGAGCGACGGCCGCACTGGCCGGCCCGGACTTCGAAGGCGAGCCGGGACTGCTGGAGAGGTGCGTCGAGGAGCTGCTGGACGCCAGTCTCCTGGAGGAGCCGGTACGCGGACGTTACCGGCTGCACGACCTGACCCGCGCCTTCGGCCTGCGGACCGAAGAGCCGGCCGGCCGGCACCCGGCCGCACACGAAGCGGTCGGCCGCCTCCTCGCCCATCACCTCACCGCCGCCCACCGGGCCGACCGTGCGGCCCATCCGCACCGTCGGCCGATTCCCCTCCGCCCGGAGCAGCAGTCCCCCTACGCGCCGGAGTTCTCCGACGCGGACGAGGCTTCGGTGTGGCTCACCGTGGAACGCGCCAACCTCCTGGCCGCCGCCCGTACGGCGGCAGCCCGCCATCCGGACCATGCCGCCCTGTTCCCGGCCGTCCTGGCGAGATCCCTCAAGCTGTGGGGGACGTGGGACGTCGCGGACGAGGTCTTCGACGCCGGCCTCCTCGCCCTCCGTGCGTCCGGCGACCGGTCCACGCTGGCCCGTACCCTGACGGCCCGCGCGGACCTGCTGGCACAGCGCGATCACGCAGAGGCCCTGCGGTGCGCGACCGAGGCCCTGTCGATCTGCCAGGCCCTGGACGATACGGGTGGCCGGGCCGACGCCCTCCTGCAGTCGGGCCGCGCCCATCTGGCGGCCGGCCAGGGCGGAGCGGCGGAGCGTGCGCTGGAACAGTCGCTGGCGCTGTACCGCGAGGTCGGCGACCGGTCCGGAGAAGCCGACTGCCTGAACGTGCAGGGAGCGGTGCTGTATTACGCGGGGAGGTACGAGGAGGCCCTCGGCCGGGTCCAGCTCATGGAGGGCATCTACGCGGCGCTGCCCGACCCGTACGGGCTGGCCCAGGCCTTGAACAACCGTGGCGAGCTGGCGTGTCTGCAGGGGCGCTACGACGACGCACGCGACTGCTACGAACGCTCCGCGGCCCTGATGCGGGAGCACGGCGGCCCCCAGGACCTCGCCACCCTGGCCACCAACCTCGGCGCGGTGCACCAGGCGACAGGCCGCACGGACCACGCGCTGGACTGCTACCGAAGAGCCCTTGCCGCCCACCGGAGCAGTGGCGACATCCTGGGCGAGGCCGACGCCCTGATCAGGCTCGGCATGGCTCACGCCCAATCAGGGTGCAGGGGCGAGGCGCTGCTGCACCTCACCATGGCGGAACAGGTCGCCACCAGCATCGGCAATCCGTACGAGAGGCTGCGCGCACTGATCGGCGCGGCGGACGTCCAGCGGGAGGCGGGGCGGCTCGACATCGCGTTCCGGGGCTACGAGGAGGCGCTCGGGGTGGCCCGGGGCGCCGAATTCCCCCTGGGCTCCGCCCAGGCGCTCGCGGGCCTCGCACGCACGGCCCTCCTGCGCCCCCGAGGCAGTTCGCAGGCCCATCGGTACGGTGAGCAGGCCGTCGCCCTGTACAGAGGCCTCGGCGCCGACGCGGAGGCGGAGCGACTGCTCCAGTTGCTGGCGGGACACGAGTCGACCGGCTCCTGAGCGGGTTTCCAGGAGCCGACGACGGCCTATGGCGGGGTCACCACATCCAGCGGTACAGCTCGATCAGGTCGGCGTCCGTGCCGTTAAGAGGGGGAATGCTCACCTTGCACCTTTCTGAGTACGCGTACCCGGCAGATGATCACACCGGCGCGCCGACGTTATCGAACAAGCACGGGTCCCTTGGCCTTTTTACGGAAGGAACGCTGTGGAAGCGGAACTGGCGGCACTCGTGGGAACCGGGGCGACTACGATGGTCGGCCTCATGGCCACCGACGCATGGGAGCAGGTGAAGCAGCGGCTGGTACGGCTCTTCGCCCGCGCCGAGGAAGCGGCCGCGGTGGGCAGGGACCTGGACGAGTCCCGCGACGCCCTGGCAGCGGCGGCCGGAACCCCCGACGAGGAGGACCTGGTCTCCGACGTGACGGCGATGGTCCGGCTCCGGCTGCGCCGTCTGCTGCGGCAGGATCCCGCCGCGGCCGACGAACTCCGCCGCCTTCTGCAGGAACTCACCCCGTCGGCGGAGGACGGGGAAACGGGTGCGGTGCACAACAGCATCACCGGGGGCACGCAGTACGGTCCGGTGATCCAGGGGCGGTCCTTCTCGAATCTGACCTTCCACGCCTCCGGGACGGCGACTTCGGATCAGTGACGTTGCGGCCCGGCCGGGCGGTCCCGGTCACGGACGCGGCGGTGCGACCCGCTGCGTCCGTGACCGGGCGGCGACGGGCGTGACCACGCGTTCCGTCATCCCGGCACCGCCCGTGCGATGGCGATCGCCGCTCTCAGGATCCGTCGGGATCGGCCCGGTTGAGGGCGGACTTCGGTGCCGGGCCCGCGGTCATCAGGTAGTCCGCCGCGGAGGTGTCCGTCACCAGGCTGGTGACGAGCCCCGAGCGCAGCACCGCGTCGATCGCCGCCGCCTTGCGCTGCCCGCCCGCGATCGCCACGACCTCGGGGATCCGGCGGAGCTGGTCGGCCTTGACCGTGATGCACCGCTCCCCCAGGTCCCGGCCGACGCGGCGGCCCTCGGCGTCGAAGAGGTGCGCGGACATCTCGGCGGCGACACCGAGCGAGGCGTAGTGGGCCCGCTCCTCGTCGCTGAGCATGTCGTGCACCGTCGAGATGCCCGGCTCCCAGGAGCCGATGGAGACGCAGGCGACCGTGACCTTGTCGAAGTACTCGAAGGCGCGGGCGATCCCGGTCTGGTGGCGCAGCGCCGCCGCGGTGGCCGCGTCCGGCAGCAGCATCGGCGCGTAGATGGGGTGCGCGTCGCCGCCCGAGACCTGGGCGGCGCGGCGGACCGCCTCGACGGAGCCGCGCTCGGCGGTCCCGGCGTCGTACACGCCCGTCAGCTGCACCACCGTGCAGGGCGGCAGCCGGTCGAGCGCCGCTGCCATGTGGATGGTGGAGCGGCCCCAGGCCAGCCCGAGGACATCCCCCTCGTCGACGAGCTCACCAAGCAGGTCGGCGGCCACCTCCCCCAGGTTCTCGGGGTCGGGGGTCTCCTCGGCCTCGGCCGGGGACTCGACGACGACGGCGTGCCTGAGGCCGTAGCGGGCGCGGAGCGCGTCGGAGCGCTCGGCGTCCAGTTCGGCCGGGACTCGGATCTCGATGCGTACGAGATCCCGTTCGAGGGCGGTCTCCAGTACCCGGGCCACCTTGAAGCGGCTGACGCCGAACTCCTCCGCGATCTGGATCTTGGACTTGCCCTCGAGGTAGAAGCGGCGGGCCATGGCCGCCGCCTGCACCAGCTCAGCGGGTCCCATCCGCATGGCTGACCGGCCCGCCGACATACCCGACACGGCGTTCTCCTCACTGCTGTTCACACTCTGGATTCGCCGTTCATCCTCGCAGATTCGGCGGGCTTGACATGCCCTGAGGGGCGCCGTTCACGTAGCTGTGGCCCAGGGGCCGTCTAGTGGTCGCAGGCCCAGGACGCCTTGGCGGTCGCCACCTCCGCCTGGGTGCGTAGTGCACGTACCGCTTCTGCGGGGTCCTTGGCCCCGTAGACGGCCGAACCGGCCACGAAGACGTCCGCTCCGGCGTCCGCGCACCGCTCGATCGTCGAGGCCGAGACGCCCCCGTCCACCTGCAGCCACAGCTCCAGTCCGTGCTTGTCGATCAGCTCGCGGGTGCGGCGGATCTTGGGAAGCATGATGTCCAGGAACGCCTGACCGCCGAAGCCCGGCTCGACGGTCATGATCAGCAGCATGTCGAGTTCGGGCAGCAGGTCCTCGTACGGCTCGATGGGCGTCGCGGGCTTGAGCGCCATGGAGGCACGGGCGCCCTTGGCCCGGATCTCGCGGGCGAGCCGGACCGGCGCGGCGGCCGCCTCGACGTGGAAGGTGACGGAGGAGGCTCCCGCTTCCACGTACTGCGGCGCCCAGCGGTCCGCGTCCGCGATCATCAGATGGCAGTCCAGCGGCGTGTCCGTCGCGCGGGCCAGGGACTCCACGACCGGCACGCCGAGCGTGAGGTTCGGGACGAAATGGTTGTCCATGACGTCGACGTGGAGCCAGTCGGCTCCCTGGACCGCCCTGGCCTCGTCCGCGAGGCGGGCGAAGTCGGCGGACAGGATGCTGGGGTTGATCTGCACGGCCATGCACCAAGCCTGCCATGTTCCTGCACGGTTGTTCGCGCCGGTACGGACCTGGAACGCCCGCCGGGAGACCGGGGCGGCCCCCGGGGGGCCGCCCCGGTCTCCCGGACCAGTCCGGCCGGCACTCGAAACGGCTGGTCCCGGCCCTGAGACCGGCCGCGGCGGCGCTCGCCGCGGCACGGTTGCTCGCACCAGATCCGGCCCGGGCGAACCGCGGCCGCCGACCGACCGGGCCGACCGGGCCGACCGGGCCCACCGGTGAACGCGTCAGCCACTTGCGACGACGCACGTGCCGAACAGCCCGGCGGCAAGGGCCGCCGGCCGCACCGTCGGGGGAACGTGCCGGCCGGCCCCGCGACCCAGCACGACCCCGCAGCGGCGGCCGCGCGGGTCAGCCGGTCCGGCGGATGAGGGCCAGGTACATCGCGTCGGTGCCGTGCAGATGCGGCCACAGCTGGATGTCGGGGCCCTCGCCGAGTGACGGGACGCCCGGCAGGAGGGGGCGGGCGTCGAGGAGCTCGGTGTCCGGGTACTGCTTGAGCACGTCCTCGACGACGGCCCGGGTCTCGGCCAGGTGCGGCGAGCAGGTGGCGTAGCCGACGACGCCGCCGGTGCGCACCGCGTCCAGCGCGCCGCGCAGCAGGGCGCGTTGCAGCGGCGCGAAGCTCTCCAGGTCCGCCGGGCGGCGCCGCCAGCGGGCCTCGGGCCGCCGGCGCAGGGCACCGAGGCCGGTGCACGGCACGTCCACCAGTACCCGGTCGAAGCTGCCGGGCCGCCACGGCGGCCGGGTCCCGTCGGCGGCGATCACCTGGTACGGCCCGGGGTTGCCGGCCAGCGCCCTGGCCACCAGTCCGGCGCGGTGCGGCTGCTTCTCGGAGGCGAGCAGCGTCGCGCCGCGTCCGGCGGCGAGCGCGCCGAGCAGCGCGGCCTTGCCGCCGGGCCCGGCGCATGCGTCGAGCCACCTCTCGTCCGGCCCCTCCAGCGGCGCGTTCGCCAGCGCGAGGGCGACGAGCTGGCTGCCCTCGTCCTGCACCCCGGCCCGGCCCTCCCGCACCGCCTCGACGGCACCCGGTTCCCCGCCCTCGGTGAGCCGCACGGCGTAGGGCGACCAGCGGCCGGGCACGGCGGCCTCCTCGCGGAGCAGCTCCTCGGTGGTGGCCCTCCCGGGCCGGGCGACCAGGGTGACCTCGGGCCGCTCGTTGTCGGCCGCCAGCAGGTCCTCGATCCCGGCGCGCCCGCCGCCGAGCGAGTCCCACAGCGCGGAGACCACCCAGCGGGGGTGGGAGTGCACGACGGCGAGGTGGTCCTCGGGGTCCTCGTCGTAGGGCGGCGCGATCCTGGCGAGCCAGCCGTCGAGGTCGTCCTGCGCCACCTTCCGCAGCACCGCGTTGACGAACTTCGCCCGTCCGTCGCCGAGGACGACCCGGGCCAGCTCGACGGAGGCGGACACGGCGGCGTGCGTCGGGATCCGCGTCCCGAGCAGCTGGTGCGCGCCGAGGCCGAGCACGTCGAGGACGGGCGGGTCGACCTCCCTGAGCGGCCGGTCGACACAGGCGGCGATGACGGCGTCGTACGTTCCCTGCCGGCGCAGCGTCCCGTACACCAGCTCTGTGGCCAGTGCCGCGTCCCGGGCGTCGAAGTCGCCCTTCTCCCGCGCCTTGCGCAGCAGCGGCGGCAGCACCAGGTTGGCGTACGCGTCCCGCTCGTCCACGGCACGCAGCGCCTCGAAAGCGAGGATGCGGACCGGGTCCTTCTTGGGCCGGCGGTGGGGCTTGGCGGGCTTGGCGGGCTTACGGGGCCGACTGGGCTGGTCGCTCACGAAAAAGGTGCTCCGGGTGTGGGATGGGGTGCGGTGTCCAGCCTACGTCCGGCCGGCACCCGCGCGGACGGGCCGGGCGCCTCAGCCGCCCAGCACCTCCGCGTCCGCGATGCGCACGCCGCGCGCCCAGTCCGCCGCGCGCATCGGCTTCTTGCCCTGGGCCTGCACCCACAGCAGCTCGACGGCGTACGAACCGGTGCCGGCGTGCACGCTGTTCTTGCCGACCGCCAGCCGCCCCGGGGCGAGATCCGTCCGCTCCGGCACGGGCGCGACCTGGATGAGCTTGAGCCGCTCGCCGCGGAACGTGGTCCACGCGCCGGGCGCCGGGGTGCAGCCGCGCACGACCCGGTCCACGCGGAGGGCGGGGGCCGCCCAGTCGACCTGCGCGTCCTCGACGGTGATCTTGGGGGCGACGGTGATCCCCTCGGCGGGCTGCGGTACGGCCTTCAGCGTGCCGTCCTCGATGCCGTCCATGGTGGCCGCCAGCAGTCCGGCGCCCGCGAACGCCAGCCGGGTGAGCAGGTCACCGCTGGTGTCGGTGGGCCGGACCTCCTCGGTGACCGTCCCGTAGACCGGGCCCGAGTCCAGCCCCTCCTCGATGAGGAAGGTGGAGGCTCCGGTGATCTCGTCCCCCGCCATGACGGCGTGCTGCACGGGGGCCGCCCCGCGCCAGGCGGGCAGCAGCGAGAAGTGCAGGTTGACCCAGCCGTGCGCGGGAATGTCGAGGGCCGCCCTGGGCAGCAGGGCGCCGTAGGCGACGACGGGGCAGCAGTCGGGCGCGATCTGCCTGAGCCGCTCCAGGAACTCCGGGTCCCGCGGCCGGCCCGGCTTCAGCGCCTCGATCCCGGCCTCCGCAGCGCGTTCGGCCACGGGGGAGGCGACCAGCCGGCGTCCCCGTCCGGCCGGCGCGTCGGGGCGCGTGACGACGGCGGCCACCTCGTGCCGCCCGGAGGCGAGAAGAGCGTCCAGGGCGGGAACGGCGACCTCGGGTGTACCGGCGAAGACGAGCTTCATGGGTGGCGACGGGCCTCTCGGACGGTGATCGACGGGCAACGCACAAGTCTATGCCGTGCCCGAGCCGCGCACGGAAAGCCGCCGGCGGCTCCCGGCCCGCACGGCGGACCCGGGCCTCCCGGCGGCCGGAGACGGGTGGTGCGCGGGGGGCGGCACGGCGTACGGCCGAGCCCACACGCCCCCACCCCGTTACCAGCGGAGCGCACACGCGTTGGTCAAGACAGAGTTGACCACATCGGGCCGCCGTCGCGGCCCAATTCCTTTCAACGCCGGTTCGAGAGGCTTGTTCATGGCCGACCACGCAACCCACGACGCCCAGGCCCGGGCCAGCCTGCACTTGCTGGTGCGGGACATCGAGCGGGTCCGCCGGCAGGTGGACGCGCTGCGCACGCTCACCGCCCAGCTGGGCAACGTCTACCGCCCACGCCGCTCCGGCCCCTCCACGGGCTTCGTCGTCTACGGACGCGCCCCCGCCCCGACCGTCCGGCTCGCCCAGGAACTCCGGGACAGCGTCGAAACCCTGGTCACGGCCGCCGTGGACTTCGACCGCTCACTCGGATTCTCCTGGGACGCGGTGGGCTCCGCGCTCGGTGTCACCAAGCAGGCGGTCCACCGCCGTTACGGCGCCCGCCGCGCCGCGGCCCAGGCCGCCGCGGACGCCGAACGCTCGACGGAGCCGTCGGGCACCCGCACGATCAGCGCGGACTCCGCTCTCCCCACGGTGCCGATGGTCCCGGCGGCCCGTTCGATGCCGACCCAGCCGACCGCGGGCAGCCCGACGCTCCGCGACGAGGCCAGGACGACGGCCTTCCCCGGACCGCGCAACGGCTGACGCCCGGCGCCGGTTCGCCGGACCCTGCCCTCCCGGCACACGCATCCGGGAGGGCGGCCGCATGCCGGGTCCCTCTCACCCGCGGCCGCCCCCTCACCCGATGTCCGGCGGATCGATCCGCACCCGTACCGGTGCCTCCCCGCTCCCCCGTGCCATCCGCGCGGCCTGCGCCGCCTTCAGCGCGGACGCGAGAGCGGCTCCACTGCCCGGCGGCACGCGGACCAGCGCGCGCTCCCAGTGCTCCCCGACCGGCGGTGCCCCCGGCCGCCGGGGTCGCCCGGGAAGGCCGTCCGGCATCGGGACGGGCCCCAACACCTCGGCGTCCGGCGGCAGTTCGACCGTACCGAGGAACTCCGCGACGGCCTGGGCCGTCCCCGTCACGGCCGCCATCCGCGACACCGGCGGGAATCCCAGCTCGGCCCGCTCCGCCAGTTCCCGGACCGCGTGCCCGACGGGATCCCAGCGCACCAGCGCCTGCACGGGCCGCAGCGTGGGCTCGGCGACGACGACCACGGTCCCGCCCTCCCCCTGCGGCCGCACCAGCGCGGCGGCCCCGATCCAGCGCCGCAGGGCATCCTCACCGGCGCGCAGGTCGGGCCGGCCGAGCATGGCCCAGCCGTCCAGCAGCAGGGCCGCCGCGTAGCCGCCCTCGGCGACCGGCTCGGCCCCCGGGGTGCTCACCACCAGCGCGGGCGCGGCCGGCACCGTGTCCAGCACGTGCTCACGGCCCGAGGTCCGCACGGGCACGGCGGGAAAGGCCCGGCCCAGTTCCTCCGCGGTCCGCCGCGCCCCGACCACCTGGGCGCGCAGCCGGAAGCCGCCGCACTCCGGACAGTGCCAGGCGGCCTCCTCGCGTCCGCACCAGTCGCAGCGCAGAGCCCCGGCCTCCTGCCCCTCGAGCGGCCCGGAGCAGTGCCGGCAGCGCGCGGGCGCCCGGCAGCGCGCACAGGCCATGCGCGGTACATATCCCCGCCGGGGCACCTGCACCAGGACCGGCCCGTGCCTGAGTCCCTCCCGGACGGCCTGCCAGGCGAGCGTCGGCAGCCGGGCGGCGCGGGCGGCCTCGTCGCGCGCCAGCTCGCCGTCCCCCACGGTGCGCACCAGGGGCGCGGTCCGCCGTACCTGCTCGCGCCCCGCGACCAGGGGACGGGCCCAGCCGCTCTCCACGAGCTGCGCCCCTTCCACGGTGCAGCCCCAACCGCCCAGCAGGAAGCCGCACTTGTCCAGCGCCGCACGCAGCAGCAGCACGTCACGGGCATGTGGCTGCGGGGCGTGCTGCTCGCTGTGACTGCCGTCCCCGTCGTCCCAGACGGCGACGAGCCCCAGATCCCGCACCGGCGCGAACATCGCGGCCCGCGTCCCGACCACGGCCCGCACCGACCCCCGTCGGACGGCGAGCCACTGCGCGTACCGCTTCTCGGGCCCCGCGTCGGCGGTGAGCAGCGCGTGCCGGCCCTCGCCGAGCAGTGCGGTCAGCGCGGCGTCGACCCGGGCGGCGGCCCGCCCGTCCGGGACGACGACGAGTGCGCCGCGCCCCGAGGCGAGCGTCGCGGCGACGGCTCGGGCCAGCTCCTCGCTCCAGCCGGGTCCGGGCAGCGCGTTCCACACGGCGCGCGGCGCGGCCCCGGCGGCCAGTGACCGGACGAAGGCGGCCCCACGCTCGTACCTGGCCCACGACCCCGCGTCGGGCACCGGAGGCGGCGGCAGCGGTGCGGGCGACGGCCGCTGTTCGGCCCGCGCGCTGCGCGGTGGCACGGCCAGCTGGAGCACGTCGGCGAGGCTGCCCGCGTACCGGTCGGCGACCGCCCGCGCGAGTCCCAGCAGTTCCTCGCTCAGCACGGGTTCGGGCGAGACGACCTGGGCCAGCGCCGCCAGCGGCCCGGAGTAGTCCGACTCGGCCCGCCGCTCGACGAGGAACCCGTCGATGAGTCCCCCGCCCTCACGGCGTCCTTCCCGCACCCGGCCCCGCCCGGCCCCGAACCGCACCCGCACCCGCACCCCGGGCCGCGCCTGCTCGTCCAGTTCCTCGGGCACGGCGTAGTCGAAGTACCGGTCGAGATGGAGCACACCCTTGTCGACCAGCACCCGCGCCACCGGTAGCTCCTTGGCCAGCGCGGCCCCCCGCCAGGTCCTCGGCTTGGCCCGTGGCGCCTTCGCCCTGCCCTGCCGGACACCCTCCCGGATGAGCGCGAGCTGCTCCGCCGCCGGGGCCCCTTCGGTCCCGCCGCCCCCCTGCCCGTTCTCGCTGCTCACGCTTGCATTCTTACCAAACTCCACTGACAACCGGCGCGGGCCGTGATCGTCCCCGTGACACGCCGGGGCCCGGCCTCCCGAAGGGAAGCCGGGCCCCGGCGGGGAACCGTGATGGATCTACAGGCCCACGGCCTCGCGCAGCGCGTCCACGCGGTCCGTCCGCTCCCAGGTGAAGTCGGGGAGCTCACGACCGAAGTGGCCGTACGCCGCGGTCTGGGCGTAGATCGGGCGGAGCAGGTCGAGGTCGCGGATGATGGCGGCCGGGCGCAGGTCGAAGACCTCGTCGATCGCCTTCTCGATCTTCTCCGTCTCGACCTTGTGGGTGCCGAAGGTCTCGACGAACAGGCCGACCGGCTCGGCCTTGCCGATGGCGTAGGCCACCTGGACCTCGCAGCGGGAGGCCAGGCCGGCGGCGACGACGTTCTTCGCGACCCAGCGCATCGCGTACGCCGCCGAGCGGTCCACCTTGGACGGGTCCTTGCCGGAGAAGGCGCCGCCGCCGTGGCGGGCCATGCCGCCGTAGGTGTCGATGATGATCTTGCGGCCGGTCAGGCCGGCGTCGCCCATGGGACCGCCGATCTCGAAGCGGCCGGTGGGGTTGACCAGCAGGCGGTAGCCCTCGGTGTCGAGCTTGATGCCCTCGTCGAGGAGCGCCTTCAGCTCGGGCTCGACGACGAACTCGCGGATGTCGGGCGCGAGCAGCGACTCCAGGTCGATGTCGCTCGCGTGCTGCGAGGAGACGACGACCGTGTCGAGGCGGACGGCCTTGTCACCGTCGTACTCGATGGTGACCTGCGTCTTGCCGTCCGGGCGCAGGTAGGGGATGGTGCCGTTCTTGCGGACGTCCGACAGGCGCTTCGACAGACGGTGCGCCAGGAAGATCGGCAGCGGCATCAGGGTGGGCGTCTCGTCGGACGCGTAGCCGAACATCAGCCCCTGGTCGCCGGCGCCCTGCTTGTCGAGTTCGTCGTCGTCGCCCTCGACCCGGGTCTCGTACGCGGTGTCCACGCCCTGGGCGATGTCCGGGGACTGCGCGCCGATCGAGACGGAGACGCCGCAGGAGGCGCCGTCGAAGCCCTTCTTCGAGGAGTCGTAACCGATCTCGAGGATCTTGTTGCGGACCAGGGTCGCGATGTCCGCGTAGGTCTTGGTGGTGACCTCGCCGGCCACGTGCACCAGACCGGTCGTGATCAGCGTCTCCACGGCGACCCGGGACGTCGGGTCCTCACGCAGGAGCGCGTCGAGAATGGTGTCGCTGATCTGGTCAGCGATCTTGTCGGGGTGACCTTCGGTCACGGACTCCGAAGTGAACAGGCGACGGGACACAACGCTCCCTGGGGTTGCAGCGGCTGCTGGCTGATCATTGTCGGACGACGCGGGGAGCTGCGCCCGGCATCGTCCGGGAACAGTTTATCGGTCGCCCTCCGCCGACGGACCACCTGTCTCGCCTCTCGGGCGCCCTGTGACCTGCGGCACGGGCATTGTGCCCAATGCGCGGCGGCCTTGGCCAGGGCCGCCACGCGACAATGTCGTCCTGGATGTCGTCCTGGATGTCGTCCTCGGCGATGCCGCCGAACGGCTGGCACGAGGCCCGCGGCGTCAGCCCAGCCGCCCCTTCACGAGGTCCCAGACAATGTCGGCGAGGGCCTCCTTGGGGCCGTGCGGGACGGGCGTCTCGCTGCCGTCGGCACCCAGTACGACCGCCTCGTTCTCCTCGGAGCCGAAGGTCTTGCGCTCACCCACCTCGTTCACCACGAGGAAGTCACAGCCCTTGCGCACCAGCTTCTTCCGGCCGTTGGCGAGGACGTCGTCCGTCTCGGCGGCGAAGCCGACGACCACCTGTCCGGGCCGGAGCCGTTCGGCCGATATCTCCGCCAGGACGTCCGGATTGCGCACGAGAGCAACCGGCTCCGGGTCCTGGTCGTCCTTCTTCTTGATCTTCCCGGCCGCGTAGGCCGCGGGACGGAAGTCGGCCACGGCGGCCGCCATGACCACGGCGTCGGCGTCGGCGGCCGCCTTCAGCACCGCCTCCCGCAGCTGCAGCGCCGTGCCCACGGGCACGACGTCCACACCCGCCGGGTCCGGCAGCCCGGTGTTGGCCGCGACCAGTGTCACCCGTGCGCCCCGCGCCGCGGCCGTGCGGGCGAGGGCGTAGCCCTGTTTGCCGGAGGAGCGGTTGCCCAGGAAGCGGACCGGGTCGAGGGGCTCGCGGGTGCCGCCGGCGCTGACGACGACGTGCCGGCCGGCGAGGTCCGGCTCCCTCACTCCCCGGGCGAGGACCCGGCGGCAGACCTCGAAGATCTCGGCGGGGTCGGGCAGCCGTCCCTTGCCGGTGTCGACACCGGTCAGGCGGCCGACCGCCGGTTCGATGACGACGGCGCCCCGGCGGCGCAGCGTCGCCACGTTCTCCTGCGTCGCCGCGTGCTCCCACATCTCGGTGTGCATGGCGGGGGCGAAGACGACCGGGCAGCGCGCGGTGAGCAGCGTATTGGTCAGCAGGTCGTCGGCGAGGCCGTGGGCGGCCTTGGCGAGCATGTCGGCGGTGGCGGGGGCGACGACCACCAGGTCGGCGTGCTGGCCGATGCGGACGTGCGGCACCTCGTGGACGTCGTCCCAGACCTCGGTGGAGACGGGGTTGCCGGAGAGGGCGGACCAGGTGGCGGCGCCGACGAAGTGCAGCGCGGAGGCCGTGGGGACCACGCGGACGTCGTGCCCGGACTCGGTCAGCCTGCGCAGCAGCTCGCACGCCTTGTAGGCGGCGATGCCGCCGCTGACACCCAGAACGACCTTCGGCTTGTCCACCGTCTCTCCCCGGCTAGGCACCCTACGCGACCATCACACACCACAGGCCCGGCAGTCGGCCTGCCGGGCCTGTGGAAAAGCCATCTGCATGATGCAGGTACTACTGCTCGTACCGCCTGCTGCTACTGCGCCGGGCCCTCGATGGCCTCGGAGGTCAGCAGACCCGCGTTGATCTCGCGCAGGGCGATGGAGAGCGGCTTCTCGTGGACGTGGGTGTCCACCAGCGGACCGACGTACTCGAGGAGGCCCTCGCCGAGCTGCGAGTAGTACGCGTTGATCTGGCGGGCCCGCTTGGCCGCGTAGATCACGAGGCTGTACTTCGAGTCGGTGGCCTCGAGGAGCTCGTCGATCGGCGGGTTGATGATGCCCTCGGGCGCGGTGATGGAAGAGGACACGCTCTACCTTCCGATGGATGGGAAAGAATCAGTCGAGGGTGATCTACACGATCACACGACGTCCATCAAGGCTAGCAGCTCGCGCGCCACGTCCTCGACGGAGGTGTTGACCAGGGTCTCGTCGAACTCCGGCTCGGCCGCCAGCTCGACCCTGGCCGCGTCCAGGCGCCGCTCGATCACCTCGGGCGGCTCGGTGCCCCGGCCGGTGAGCCTGCGCACGAGCTCCTCCCAGGAGGGAGGGGCCAGGAACACCAGTTGCGCCTCGGGCATGGACTCCCGGACCTGCCGGGCGCCCTGGAGGTCGATCTCCAGGAGAACCGGCACCTTGGCCTCCAGGTGCTCCAGCACGGCCTGGCGGGGCGTGCCGTAGCGGTTGCCGGCGAACTCGGCCCACTCCAGCAGCTCACCGTTGGCGATCAGCTTGTCCATCTCGTCGTCCGTGACGAAGAAGTAGTGGACCCCGTTCTTCTCACCCGGGCGCGGCTTGCGGGTGGTCGCCGACACCGAGAGCCAGACCTCGGGGTGTTCCTTGCGCATATGAGCGACGACCGTGCTCTTGCCGACCCCGGAGGGGCCGGAGAGCACGGTCAGCCGCGGACGTACGTCCGGGGGCTCGGGGGTCGTCCCCCGGAATGTTGCAGCCATGCAGCGATTATTCCAGCAATCCCGGGTCGCCCGGGACGCCGGTCCCGGACTGCCCGGCGCTCAGGAGCCGGTGCTCCCGAACTCGCGCTCCAGGGAGGCGATCTGGTTGGAACCGAGGCCACGCACGCGGCGGCTCTCGGAGATCCCGAGTCGCTCCATGATCTGCTTGGCGCGGACCTTGCCCACGCCCGGGAGGGACTCGAGCAGGGCGGAGACCTTCATCTTGCCGATGACGTCGTTCTCCTGGCCCTGCTTGATGACCTCGTGAAGAGAGGCGCCGGAGTGCTTGAGTCGATTCTTGACCTCGGCCCGCTCCCGGCGAGCCGCGGCGGCCTTTTCGAGCGCGGCTGCGCGCTGTTCAGGGGTAAGGGGCGGAAGAGCCACGCCTACGTCACCTCGGATGTCGAACTGTCGGATACGGACCGGTGAGGAACCTAGTCGCCCCACACCTGGGGAGCCACGAGCAACACGCTTGCCCGCTGTCCCCCACCGCTTGGAAAGCGCGGGAGGGGCTCCCACTGCTCGGAGACTAGCGGTCAAGTCCGCCAGAGTCAGCGAGAACAGCGGAAAAGTCCTGGTCAGCCTCCGCCAGGCCAGACATTTCAGACATAATGCCCTCGATTTGAGGATGTCTTCACACTCAAGTCGTCCCGCGGCTCTCGGCCGGAGCACTCGTCGGAGGACCGGGCCCCCGGTCAGGCACCCGCCACGGCGGCCCGGATCTCCTGCGCGAACCGGTCCGCGGCCGCGCGCAGCGCCCCGGCCTCGGGACCGTGACGGAGAACACCCCGGCTGACGTTCGGCACGACGTTGCGCACCGCCGCCCCGAACACCCGCGGGAGATCGGCCGGCGTCGCCCCCTGGGCCCCTACGCCCGGCGCGAGGAGCGGGCCGTTGATGTCGAGGTCGTACGACGACAGGTCGCCCAGCGTGGCGCCCACGACCGCGCCGAAGGACCCCAGCGGCTCCTCCCCCGCGTTCTCCGCCGCCAGGTGGGCCAGCATCGTCGCGGCGACGTCGCGTCCGTCGGCGCGGACGGCGTGCTGCACCTCGTGCCCCTCGGGGTTGGAGGTGAGCGCCAGCACGAACAGGCCGGTGCCGCTCTCCCGCGCCATTGCCACGGCCGGGCTCAGGGAGCCGTAGCCGAGGTAGGGCGAGACGGTCAGGGCGTCCGAGAACAGCGGGGCGTCCTCGTGCAGGAACGCCTCGGCGTACCCGGCCATGGTCGAGCCGATGTCGCCGCGCTTGGCGTCCATCACGACCAGGGCGCCGGCCGCGCGCGCCTGGCGCACCGACGCCTCCAGGACGGCGATGCCGCGCGAGCCGAAGCGCTCGAAGAAGGCGCTCTGCGGCTTCAGTACGGCGACCCGGTCGGCCACCGCCTCCACGACCGTGCGGCTGAACCGCTCCAGGCCCGCGACGTCGTCGTTCAGGCCCCACTCGGCGAGCAGGGAGGCGTGCGGGTCGATCCCGACGCACAGCGGGCCGCGCTCGTCCATGGCACGGCGCAGGCGTGCGCCGAAGGGCTCGTGAGACGTCATGCGGGCTT
Source organism: Streptomyces sp. NPDC004542 (assembly GCF_040610035.1). Classification (NCBI taxonomy): domain Bacteria; kingdom Bacillati; phylum Actinomycetota; class Actinomycetes; order Kitasatosporales; family Streptomycetaceae; genus Streptomyces; species Streptomyces sp. NPDC004542. The sequence continues at coordinate 35,113 of NZ_JBEXLP010000011.1, read as the reverse complement.
CCTCACGTCGGCGCCGACCGCGTCGGCGAGGGTGGCGTACGGGCTGGAGCGCAGGCGTGCCGCCAGCCCCTTGTGGATCGCGCGGCCCCAGAAAGGCCCCTCGTAGACGAAGGCGCTGTAGCCCTGCACCAGCGTGGCTCCGGCCAGGATGCGCTGCCAGGCGTCCTCGGCGTTCTCGATGCCGCCGACGCCGACCAGGGTGATGCGGTCGCCCACGCGCGTGTAGAGGCGGCGCAGCACCTCCAGGGAGCGCGCCTTCAACGGCGCGCCGGACAGCCCGCCGGCCTCCTTCACCAGCGAGGGTTCCGAGGTCAGACCGAGCCCCTCGCGCGCGATGGTGGTGTTCGTGGCGATGATCCCGTCGAGCCGGAGCTCGACGGCCAGGTCGGCGACCGCGTCGACGTCCTCGTCGGCGAGATCCGGTGCGATCTTCACCAGCAGCGGCACACGGCGCCCCGGCACGACCCGGTCGGCGGCCTCGCGCACGGCGCTGAGCAGCGGCCGCAGTGCCTCGGTGGCCTGCAGGTTGCGCAGGCCCGGCGTGTTCGGGGAGGAGACGTTGACGACCAGGTAGTCCGCGTACGGGGCGAGCCGCTCGGCCGACTTCACGTAGTCGCCGACCGCCTCCGTCTCCGGGACCACTTTGGTCTTGCCGATGTTCACGCCCACCACCGTCCTGAAGACGGGTTCCCGGGTGGCGAGGCGCGCGGCGACCGCCAGCGAGCCGTCGTTGTTGAAGCCCATGCGGTTGATCAGCGCGCGGTCCGCGACAAGCCGGAACAGCCGCTTCTTGGGGTTGCCGGGCTGGGGCTCACCGGTGACGGTCCCGATCTCGACGTGGTCGAAACCGAGCATGGCCATGCCGTCGATGGCGACCGCGTTCTTGTCGAAGCCGGCGGCGAGACCGAAAGGGCCGTGCATGCGCAGCCCGAAGGCCTCGGTGCGCAGTTCCCTGTGGCGGGGCGCGAGGGCCGCGGCGACGAAGGTGCGCAGCACCGGGATGCGGACGGCCAGCCGGATCCAACGGAAGGCCAGGTGGTGGGCCTTCTCGGCGTCCATCCGTTTGAAAACCAGACGGAAGAAGAGCTTGTACATGTCCAGATGTCCTCGTGAAGCCTCATGACGAGGGGGACACCGTTTCCGGTGTCCCCCTCGTCGGCTGCTAGTCGCGGGCCGCGGTCAGGTGTTCCGCGTGTTCCTGCAGCGATCGGACGCCCACCCCGCCGTGGTTCAGGGCGTCGATGCCCTGGACCGCCGCGGCGAGCGCCTGGACCGTCGTCAGGCAGGGCACGGACCGGGCCACGGCCGCCGTACGGATCTCGTAGCCGTCGAGGCGGCCGCCGGTGCCGTACGGGGTGTTGACGATGAGGTCGACCTCGCCGTCGTGGATGAGCTGGACGATGGTCCGCTCGCCGTTCGGGCCGGTGCCCTCGGACTGCTTGCGCACGACCGTGGCGTTGATGCCGTTGCGCTTGAGGACCTCGGCCGTGCCGGAGGTGGCGAGCAGCTCGAAGCCGTGGGCGACCAGCTCCCGCGCCGGGAAGATCATCGAGCGCTTGTCGCGGTTGGCGACCGAGATGAAGGCGCGGCCCTTGGTGGGCAGCGGGCCGTACGCCCCGGCCTGCGACTTGGCGTACGCGGTGCCGAAGACGGAGTCGATGCCCATGACCTCGCCGGTGGAACGCATCTCCGGGCCGAGGACCGTGTCGACGCCCCGGCCCTGGATGTCGCGGAAGCGGGACCACGGCATGACCGCCTCCTTGACGGAGATCGGCGCGTCCAGGGGCAGCTCGCCGCCGTCGCCCTGCCGGGGCAGCAGTCCTTCCGCGCGCAGCTCGGCGACGGTCGCGCCCAGCGAGATCCGGGCGGCGGCCTTGGCCAGCGGCACCGCGGTCGCCTTCGAGGTGAAGGGGACGGTACGGGAGGCGCGCGGGTTGGCCTCCAGGACGTAGAGGATGTCGCCCGCCATCGCGAACTGGATGTTGATCAGGCCGCGGACGCCCACCCCGCGCGCGATGGCCTCGGTGGAGGCGCGCAGCCGCTTGATGTCGAAGCCGCCCAGCGTGATCGGGGGCAGGGCGCACGCCGAGTCGCCGGAGTGGATGCCGGCCTCCTCGATGTGCTCCATGACACCGCCGAGGTAGAGCTCCTCGCCGTCGTACAGGGCGTCGACGTCGATCTCGATGGCGTCGTCGAGGAAGCGGTCGACCAGCACCGGCCGGGAGGGGCTGATCTCGGTCGACTCGGCGATGTAGGTGGCCAGCCGGGTCTCGTCGTAGACGATCTCCATGCCGCGCCCGCCGAGCACGTAACTGGGCCGGACCAGGACCGGGTAGCCGATCTCGTCGGCGATGGCCTTGGCCTCGTCGAAGGTGGTGGCCGTGCCGTGCTTGGGGGCGGGCAGGCCGGCCTCCGCGAGGACCCGGCCGAAGGCACCGCGGTCCTCGGCGGCGTGGATGGCCTCCGGGGAGGTGCCCACGATCGGCACGCCGTTGTCCTTCAGCGCCTGGGACAGGCCCAGCGGGGTCTGTCCGCCCAGCTGCACGACGACGCCCGCGACCGGACCGGCCTGCTGCTCGGCGTGCACGATCTCCAGCACGTCCTCGAGCGTCAGCGGCTCGAAGTACAGGCGGTCGGAGGTGTCGTAGTCGGTGGAGACGGTCTCCGGGTTGCAGTTGACCATCACGGTCTCGTACCCGGCGTCGTGCAGTGCGAAGGAGGCGTGCACGCAGGAGTAGTCGAACTCGATGCCCTGGCCGATGCGGTTGGGGCCGGAGCCGAGGATGATGACGGCCGGCTTCTCCCGGGGCGCGACCTCGGTCTCCTCGTCGTAGGAGGAGTAGAAGTACGGCGTCCGCGCGGCGAACTCGGCGGCGCAGGTGTCCACGGTCTTGTAGACCGGGCGGACGCCGAGCGCGTGCCGGACCTCGCGCACGACGTCCTCGCGCAGCCCGCGGATCTCGCCGATCTGCTGGTCGGAGAAGCCGTGCCGCTTGGCCTCGGCGAGGAGCTCGGCGGTGATCTCCGGCGCCTCGGCCAGCTCGTCCGCGATCTCCTTCAGCAGGAAGAGCTGGTCGACGAACCACGGGTCGATCTTCGTGTACTCGAAGACCTCCTCGGGCGTGGCGCCCGCGCGGATGGCCTGCATGACGGTGTTGATGCGGCCGTCGGTGGGACGCACGGCCTGGGCCAGCAGGGCGGCCTTGTCACCGGTCTCGCCGACGAAGGTGAACTGGCTGCCCTTCTTCTCCAGCGAGCGCAGCGCCTTCTGGAAGGCCTCGGTGAAGTTGCGGCCGATGGCCATGGCCTCGCCGACCGACTTCATGGTGGTGGTCAGGGTGGGGTCGGCCTGCGGGAACTTCTCGAAGGCGAACCGCGGGGCCTTGACCACCACGTAGTCGAGGGTCGGCTCGAAGGAGGCCGGGGTCTCCTGCGTGATGTCGTTCGGGATCTCGTCGAGGGTGTAGCCGACGGCGAGCTTGGCGGCGATCTTGGCGATCGGGAAGCCGGTCGCCTTGGAGGCGAGGGCCGAGGAGCGGGACACCCGCGGGTTCATCTCGATGACGATGACGCGGCCGTCCTCGGGGTTCACCGCGAACTGGATGTTGCAGCCGCCGGTGTCGACCCCGACCTCGCGGATGATCGCGATGCCGACGTCGCGCAGGGTCTGGTACTCGCGGTCGGTCAGCGTCATCGCGGGCGCGACGGTGATCGAGTCGCCGGTGTGCACGCCCATCGGGTCGAAGTTCTCGATGGAGCAGACGACCACGACATTGTCGTGCTTGTCGCGCATCAGCTCCAGCTCGTACTCCTTCCAGCCGAGGATGGACTCCTCCAGGAGCACCTCGGTGGTCGGCGAGAGGGTGAGGCCCTGGCCGGCGATGCGGCGCAGCTCCTCCTCGTCGTGCGCGAAGCCGGAGCCGGCGCCGCCCATGGTGAAGGAGGGGCGGACGACGACCGGGTAGCCGCCGAGCGTCTCGACGCCGGCGAGGACGTCGTCCATGGAGTGGCAGATCACGGAGCGGGCGGACTCGCCGTGCCCGATCTTCTTGCGGACCTCCTCCACGACCTCCTTGAACAGGTCGCGGTCCTCGCCCTTGTGGATGGCCTCGACGTTGGCGCCGATCAGCTCGACGCCGTACTTGTCCAGGACGCCGTTCTCGTGCAGGGAGATGGCGGTGTTGAGCGCCGTCTGGCCGCCCAGGGTGGGCAGCAGGGCGTCCGGCCGCTCCTTGGCGATGATCTTCTCGACGAATTCCGGGGTGATCGGCTCGACGTACGTGGCGTCGGCGATCTCCGGGTCGGTCATGATCGTCGCCGGGTTGGAGTTGACGAGGACGACGCGCAGGCCTTCGGCCTTGAGCACGCGGCACGCCTGGGTGCCGGAGTAGTCGAACTCGGCGGCCTGGCCGATGACGATCGGGCCGGAGCCGATGACCAGGACGGACTGGATATCGGTGCGCTTAGGCACGCTGGCCCTCCATCAGGTAAACGAAGCGGTCGAACAGGTAGGCGGCGTCGTGCGGGCCGGCTGCCGCTTCGGGGTGGTACTGGACGCTGAAGGCCGGGCGGTCGAGGAGCTGCAGGCCCTCCACCACGTTGTCGTTGAGGCACACGTGGGAGACCTCGACACGGCCGTAGGGGGTCTCGGTCGCCTTCTCGAGCGGGGCGTCGACGGCGAAACCGTGGTTGTGCGCGGTGACCTCGACCTTGCCGGTCGTGCGGTCCTGCACGGGCTGGTTGATGCCGCGGTGGCCGTACTTCAGCTTGTAGGTGCCGAAGCCGAGGGCGCGGCCCAGGATCTGGTTGCCGAAGCAGATGCCGAAGAGCGGGGTGCCGCGCTCCAGGACGGACCGCATGACGGAGACCGGGTGGTCGGCGGTGGCCGGGTCGCCCGGGCCGTTGGAGAAGAACACGCCGTCGGGGTTCACCGCGTAGACGTCCTCGACGGTGGCCGTGGCCGGCAGCACGTGCACCTCGATGCCGCGCTCGGCCATGCGGTGCGGGGTCATGCCCTTGATGCCGAGGTCGACGGCCGCCACGGTGAACTTCTTCTCGCCGATCGCCGGGACGACGTACGTCTCCTTGGTGGCGACCTCGGCGGAGAGGTTCGCGCCCTCCATCTCGGGAGCCTGGCGCACCTCGGCGAGCATGGTGCCCTCGTCGGGCAGCGCGTTGCCGGAGAAGATGCCGACGCGCATGGCGCCGCGCTCGCGCAGGTGCCGTGTCAGCGCGCGGGTGTCGATGCCGGAGATGCCGACGACGCCCTGGTGGCGCAGCTCGTCGTCCAGGGAGCGGCGGGAGCGCCAGTTGGACGGCACGCGCGCAGGGTCGCGCACGACGTAACCGGCCACCCAGATGCGCCGGGACTCGGGGTCCTCGTCGTTGACGCCGGTGTTGCCGACGTGCGGGGCGGTCATCACCACGACCTGGCGGTGGTAGGAGGGGTCGGTGAGGGTCTCCTGGTAGCCGGTCATGCCGGTGGAGAACACGGCCTCGCCGAAGGTGGACCCCACGGCCCCGTAGGCGCGGCCGTGGAAGAACCGGCCGTCCTCCAGGACGAGTACGGCGGGAGCCGTCTTGTGCCTCTGGGAGGCGGTTCCCCTGGTGGAGGTCGTCATCGTTCGGCGCCTTCCGTGTCGGTTGTCTTGGTCTTGGAGTTGATGGCGTCGACCCACTCGTGGTGCTCGGCCGCACGGTCCGAGCGGAACCCCGAGTCGATCAGCCGGTCGCCGTGCTGCCAGGTGACGATCAGCAGTCCGCCCTCGGTGAGGACCTTGCCGGCGATGCCCTTGTCGAGCCGGGCCTCCCGCAGCGCGGCGGCGGGGACGAAGAAGTCGGCCGCCCCGGGGCGTACGACGTCCAGTCCCGCGTCCGTCAGGGTGAGCTCGGCCCGGCTGCGGGTGCCCAGGCCGTGCGCCACGATGCGGTCCAGCCACTGACCGGCGGTGGTGGAGCCGTGGTAGCGGCCGGTCATGCTCAGTCTCGCCGGGCCGGGGTCGTCCGGCGCGGTGGGCAGCTCCGGGAGGTCGCCCTGGAGGGTGCCGCGCCACTTCCAGCCCTCGCGCATCAGCCAGTAGACGAGCGCGACGAAGAGGGCGAGTCCGACGAGCCAGCCGATGCGGGCGGTCCAATCGGTCACTTCGGCCGATTTCCTGTCGGCCGCCAGTCCGGTCGCGAGTCCGGCCGCGAGCCAAGTTGCAGGTGTCACGTGAGCTTCCCGTCGACGAGCGTGGCCTTGCCCCGCAGCCACGTGTGGGTGACACGGCCCGGCAGCTCACGTCCCTCGTAGGGGGTGTTCCGGCTGCGCGAGGCGAAGCCCGCGGGGTCCACCAGGCCACGGTAGGCCGTGTCGACGAGGGTGAGGTTGGCGGGCTCACCTGCCGAGACGGGACGTCCGTGGCCGTCGGCCTGTCCGATCCGTGCGGGCTTGACGGACATCCGGTCGGCGACGCCGGCCCAGTCCAGCAGGCCCGTGTCCACCATGGTCTCCTGGACCACCGACAACGCGGTCTCCAGGCCGACCATGCCCATGGCGGCCGCGGCCCACTCGCAGTCCTTGTCCTCGTGCGGGTGCGGGGCGTGGTCGGTGGCGACGATGTCGATCGTGCCGTCGGCGAGCGCCTCGCGCAGGGCCAGCACGTCGCGGTCGGTGCGCAGCGGCGGGTTGACCTTGTAGACCGGGTTGTAGGAGCGCACCATCTCCTCGGTGAGGAGCAGGTGGTGCGGGGTGACCTCGGCGGTGACCTGGATGCCGCGGGACTTGGCCCAGCGGACGATCTCGACGCTTCCGGCGGTCGACAGGTGGCAGATGTGGACGCGGGATCCGACGTGCTCGGCGAGCAGCACGTCCCGGGCGATGACCGACTCCTCGGCGACGGCCGGCCAGCCGCCCAGGCCCAGCTCGGCGGAGACGACGCCCTCGTTCATCTGGGCGCCCTCGGTGAGCCGGGGCTCCTGCGCGTGCTGGGCGACGACGCCGCCGAAGGCCTTCACGTACTCGAGCGCCCGGCGCATGATCACCGCGTCGTCCACGCACTTGCCGTCGTCGGAGAAGACGGTGACCCCGGCGGCCGAGTCGTGCATCGCGCCCAGCTCGGCGAGCTTCCTGCCCTCCAGGCCGACGGTGACGGCGCCGATGGGCTGCACGTCGCAGTAGCCGTGCTCCCGGCCGAGCCGGTAGACCTGCTCGACCACGCCGGCGGTGTCGGCGACCGGGAAGGTGTTGGCCATGGCGAACACGGCCGTGTACCCGCCGGAGGCGGCCGCGCGCGTGCCGGTGAGGACGGTCTCGGAGTCCTCGCGGCCCGGTTCGCGCAGATGGGTGTGCAGGTCGACCAGGCCCGGCAGCAGCACCTTGCCGCCGGCCTCCACGACCTCGGCGCCCTCGGCGCTCAGGCCGGCACCGACCTCGGCGATGACCTCGCCGTCGATCAGCACGTCCTGCGGCTCGCCGCCGAGCACCTTCGCACCACGGATCAGGATCTTGCTCATGTGTCGTGCTTCTCCTCGGGGGTGCGGGATTCAGGCGGGGGTGGTGGCGGGCGACGGGTGGGCCACGGCGGGTTCGTTGCCGCCGAGCAGCAGGTACAGGACGGCCATTCGGATGGAGACGCCGTTGGCGACCTGCTCGACGACGGTGCAGCGCCCGGAGTCGGCGACCTCCGCGGTGATCTCCATGCCGCGGACCATCGGGCCGGGGTGCATCACGATGGCGTGCTCGGGCATCCGTGCCATGCGGTCGCCGTCGAGGCCGTAGCGCCGCGAGTACTCGCGCTCGGTGGGGAAGAAGGCGGCGTTCATCCGCTCGCGCTGGACGCGGAGCATCATCACCGCGTCGGACTTCGGCAGCGTGCTGTCGAGGTCGTACGACACCTCGCACGGCCAGTTCCCGACGCCGACCGGCACCAGCGTGGGCGGGGCGACCAGGGTGACCTCGGCGCCGAGGGTGTGCAGCAGGTCGACGTTGGAGCGGGCGACCCGGCTGTGCAGGACGTCGCCGACGATGGTGATGCGCCTGCCGGACAGGTCCTGGCCGATCCCGGCGTCCCGGCCGACCAGCCGGCGGCGCATGGTGAAGGCGTCCAGCAGGGCCTGCGTGGGGTGCTGGTGGGTGCCGTCGCCGGCGTTGATGACGGCGGCGTCGATCCAGCCGGAGTTGGCCAGGCGGTAGGGGGCTCCGGAGGCGCCGTGGCGGATGACGACGGCGTCGACCCCCATGGCCTCCAGGGTCTGGGCGGTGTCCTTCAGGGACTCGCCCTTGGACACCGACGACCCCTTCGCGGAGAAGTTGATCACGTCTGCGGAGAGGCGCTTCTCGGCGGCCTCGAAGGAGATCCGGGTCCGGGTGGAGTCCTCGAAGAAGAGGTTGACGATCGTGCGGCCGCGCAGGGTCGGCAGCTTCTTGATGGGCCGGTCGGCGACCCGGGCCATCTCCTCGGCGGTGTCGAGGATCAGGACGGCGTCGTCGCGGGTGAGGTCGGCGGCCGAGATGAGATGACGCTGCATCTGTCAGGCTCCGTAAGGCAGTTCGTATTCGGGAGATTCCGGGCAGACAGGGGCACGGGGAAGGGACGTACGGCCGACGCGGCCGCACGCGTGCGTGCTACTGCCGGGCGGCCGGCTTCACACCGAGCAGCACGGTGTCGCGACCGTCCTCCTCGGCGAGCTGGACCTTGACCGTCTCCCGCAGCGACGTGGGGAGGTTCTTGCCGACGTAGTCGGCGCGGATGGGCAGTTCGCGGTGGCCGCGGTCGACGAGGACCGCGAGCTGCACCGCGCGCGGACGCCCGATGTCGTTCAGGGCGTCGAGGGCGGCACGGATGGTGCGGCCGGAGAAGAGCACGTCGTCGACGAGGACGACGAGACGGCCGTCGATGCCGTCACCGGGGATCTCGGTGCGGGCCAGCGCACGCGGCGGGTGCATGCGCAGGTCGTCGCGGTACATGGTGATGTCGAGCGACCCCACGGGCACCTTGCGGTCGGTGATCTGCTCGAGCTTGGCGGCCAGCCGCTGGGCGAGGAAGACGCCCCGGGTCGGGATGCCGAGGAGCACCACGTCGTCGGCGCCCTTGGCGCGCTCGACGATCTCGTGGGCGATGCGGGTCAGGACGCGTGCGATGTCGGGGCCCTCGAGAACGGGGCGCGCGTCGGCCTGCGGGTCTTGCCGGTCTTGCTTGTCCATAAGAAACGGACCTCCTTCTCCGCCTCACGGGACGGACCTTAAAGGACGTCGGAATTGCGCCATCCACCGTATCAGGTCGCTCGTACGCCCCCGATCACCCCCTTGGCGCAACACATCGCCGCTACCACGGAAGAGCCGCTGCGGACCATTCGGCTTGACGCAGGAGAGTAACGCTGCGTAACCTCACAGTGAGTTACCAGCCGCGCGGCCCGGAAACGCAGCCAGCCGCGTCGACACAGTGTCCGGGGAGCTATATGTCCAGCGAATACGCCAAACAGCTCGGGGCCAAGCTCCGGGCCATCCGCACCCAGCAGGGCCTTTCCCTCCACGGTGTCGAGGAGAAGTCCCAGGGTCGCTGGAAGGCCGTGGTGGTCGGTTCCTACGAGCGCGGCGACCGTGCCGTGACCGTGCAGCGCCTTGCCGAGCTGGCCGATTTCTATGGCGTTCCCGTGCAGGAGCTGCTGCCGGGCACCACGCCGGGCGGCGCCGCCGAGCCGCCGCCGAAGCTGGTTCTGGACCTGGAGCGGCTGGCCACCGTGCCGGCCGAGAAGGCGGGCCCGCTGCAGCGGTACGCCGCGACCATCCAGTCCCAGCGCGGTGACTACAACGGCAAGGTGCTGTCGATCCGGCAGGACGACCTGCGCACACTCGCCGTCATCTACGACCAGTCGCCCTCGGTCCTCACCGAGCAGCTGATCAGCTGGGGCGTGCTGGACGCGGACGCGCGTCGCGCCGTGGCGACCCACGAGGAGAGCTGAGCGCTCCTCCGGTCAGCAGAAACGTGCCGCCGGGGTGCAGGAACCTGAGGGGTTCCGGCACCCCGGCGATCTTCGTACGCCTTGAAGGGCAGCGCGCCGCGGAGGGGCGCGGGGAACCGCGCGGCCGGCCACGGACAACCCGCGCCCACCCGGTCACCGCGGCCTCGCGGGGCCCGTTCCGGCTAGGAACGGCGCAGCGTCGGTTTCAGCTCCTTGAGCCGGCCGAGCAGGCCGTTGACGAACGAGGGCGACTCGTCCGTGGAGAACTCCTTCGCGAGCTGCACCATCTCGTCCAGGACGACGGCGTCCGGGGTCTCGTCCATCCAGATCAGCTCGTAGGCACCCAGCCGCAGGATGTTCCGGTCGACGACCGGCATCCGGTCGAGCGTCCAGCCGACCGAGTACTGGGCGAGCAGCTCGTCGATGCGCTTCGCGTGCTCGGCGTACCCCTCGACCAGCTGCATCGTGTACTCGCTCACCGGCGGCTGCCGGGTGTCGTCCCGGGAGAGCCGGATCCAGTCCGCGAGGACCGTCAGGACGTCCGCGCCGCGCTGGTCGCCCTCGAAGAGGATCTGGAAGGCGCGCTTGCGGGCCGTGTTGCGGGCAGCCACGGTTAGCTGTTCACCCGGCCGAGGTAGTCGCTCGTACGGGTGTCGACCTTGATCTTCTCACCGGTGGTGATGAAGAGCGGGACCTGGATCTGGTGGCCGGTCTCCAGGGTGGCGGGCTTGGTGCCACCGGTGGAGCGGTCGCCCTGGACGCCCGGCTCGGTCTCGGAGACGGTCAGCTCGACGGCGGCCGGGAGCTCGACGAAGAGCACCTCGCCCTCGTGCTGCGCCACCGTGGCCGTGAAGCCCTCGACGAGGAAGTTGGCGGCGTCACCGACCGCCTTGCGGTCGACCATGAGCTGGTCGTAGGTCTCCATGTCCATGAAGACGAAGTACTCGCCGTCCATGTACGAGAACTGCATGTCGCGCTTGTCGACAGTGGCCGTCTCGACCTTGACGCCGGCGTTGAAGGTCTTGTCGACGACCTTGCCGGAGAGCACGTTCTTGAGCTTGGTGCGCACGAAGGCCGGGCCCTTGCCGGGCTTGACGTGCTGGAACTCGACGACGGACCAGAGCTGGCCGCCTTCGAGCTTGAGCACAAGGCCGTTCTTGAGGTCGTTCGTGGAAGCCACGGTTGCGGAATCTCCTGGACTGACGTACGACCCCGGGGCAGGCGCACAGCGCGAGGCTAGAGCGCGAGCAGCTCCTTGGTCGTGATGGTGAGTAGCTCGGGTCCGCCGTCCGCCTCGGGGCGTACGACGAGCGTGTCATCGATCCGGACGCCGCCCCGGCCCGGGAGGTGGACCCCCGGTTCGACGGTGACCGGCACGCAAGCGTCCAGTTTACCCATGGCCGAGGGAGCCAACTGCGGGTCCTCGTCGATTTCGAGTCCCACGCCGTGTCCGATGAGCGGCGGCAGGCCCTGCGCGTACCCGGCGGAGTCCAGCACCTGGCGCGCGGCGCCGTCCACCTCGCGGCAGGCCGCGCCGGGTGCCAGGCTCTCCCGTCCGGCGCGCTGCGCGGTGAAGACGAGGTCGTACAGCTCGATCTGCCAGTCGGCCGGCGAGGTGCCGATGACGAACGTCCGGCCGATCTCGCAGCGGTATCCGCGGTAGGCGGCCCCCAGGCAGACGGACAGGAAGTCGCCTTCCTCGACCCGGCGGTCGGTGGGGCGGTGCCCGCGCCGGCCGGCGTTCGGGCCGGTGGCGACCGAGGTCGCGAAGGCGGGCCCGTCCGCGCCGTGGTCGACCAGGCGCCGTTCCAGCTCCAGGGCGAGGTGCCGTTCGGTGCGGCCGACCAGGATGGACTCCAGCAGTTCGCCGAGGGCCTGGTCGGCGATCTCGGCGCCGATGCGGAGGCAGGAGATCTCCTCCTCGTCCTTCACCACCCTCAGCTGCTCCACGGCCGCGCCGAGGCCGGTGAGACGGAGGCGGGGTGCGACGCAGGAGACGGCTCTGTACCGGGTGACGGTGAGGTGGTGCTCCTCCACGGCGAGGGTGTCGGCCCCCTGGGCCGCGGCGAGGCCGGCCGCCGCGACCGCGGTGTCACCGCCGGGCGAGGGCAGGATCTCCAGCCGCAGGTGGTCGTCCGGCCGCCCCTCGGTGGGGCGGTCGTCGGGCGGGGCGGCGCAGACGAGGAGGTCCTCGCGCTTGCCGAGGAGCAGGACTGCGCCCTGGGGGGCGGCGCCCGCCAGGTAGCGCACATTGGCGGGGCGGGAGATGAGCGCTGCCGCGGTACCGGCCGCGTTGCAGCATTCCCTCAGCCGGGATCGGCGGGTCGCGTACACCTCTGACATGACACGAGCGTAGGAGTTCTGACCGGTTTGTGCCGTCCGGCAGGGGCCGAGTGGGGTCCGGTCAGCCCGCGGTCACCAGCTCGGCGGGCTCGTCATGGCCCGCGCGAGCACGTCGTCCAGGACACGGGCGGTGCTCGGGACGTCCAGCTGGGAGTTGTCGATGATCGGCAGGCCCGAGCCGTACCAGCCGGCCATCCGGCCGTGGATGCGGGCCACCTCCTCGTCGGTGAGGCGGCGGTTGCCGCTGCGCTCGGCGTTGCGCTCCAGGACGATGTCCAGGCCCGGAAGGAGGACGACGGGCAGCAGGCCGGGGCCGACGTGCCGCTTCCAGCCGCCGAGGCCGACGACCGGGCGGTCCGGGAACACGGCGTCGTCGAGGATGCAGGAGATGCCGTTGGCCAGGAAGTTCCGCGCGGCGAAGCCGCAGGTGCGGCGGGCCAGGCGGTACTGGGCCTCGGAGTGGTCGTTCCAGCCGGACTGGGGGTCCGCGAAGCCCGAGCGGACCCACTCGCGCACGTCGTCGAGGCTGATGTGCGCGGTGGGGACCCGGCGGTGGTCCGCCCAGTACTTGGCGACGCTCGTCTTGCCGGCGCCGGCGGGGCCGATGAGCAGCACGGCCAGGGTCGTGGCGGACGCGTCGGGGGCGGCGGCGGGCGGCACGCTGGGCACGGCGACCGGGCCGCCGGGCGGCAGCGGCACATGGCCGGTGGTGTCGGGGACCGGGGGGACGGGCGGGTGCTGCGGGGCCGGAGGCTGCGGGGCCGGGGGCTGCGCGGGCGCGGGCGGCACCGGCCCCGGCGAGGTGCCGGTGAAGCCCGCTGCCGGGGGCGACGGGGGTGGCGGGGGCACGAGGGCGGGGCCCTGATGGGCTCCCGGGTGAGGTGGGCCCGGGTGGTGTGCGGCCGGCGCCCAGCCGGCGGCCGGTCCCTGCCCCGGCTGGTGGGGCGGCGGCAGCTCAGACCCCACTGCGTGCTGCATCCGGTGCCACTCCGTCTCGTCCGTACCGGCAATTGACGCAGGCAGCGGGGCCGTCCCCGCTCCCTACCGAACGGTACCGTCCCCGGCCGTCGTTTGGTGAAACGGCCGGGGACGCCGCGAAGTGCCCGCCGCGGAAGGCGAATCGGACGGAAGGAGCAGGTGAGGACGTATCAGGCCGGGGCCTACTGCCCCACTTCGCCGTAGGCGGCCAGCAGTACCGCCGGGTCCGGTCCCTCCAGGACCGTCGGCTTGGCGAGACCGTCGAGCACGATGAAGCGCAGCAGGTCGCCGCGGGACTTCTTGTCCACCTTCATCGCCTCCAGCAGCTTGGGCCACTGGTCGTGGCGGTAGTGCAGCGGCAGCCCGACCGACTCCAGGACGCTGCGGTGGCGGTCGGCGGTCGCGTCGTCCAGCCGGCCCGCCAGACGGCCGAGTTCGGCGGCGAAGTGCATGCCGACCGAGACCGCGGCGCCGTGCCGCCACTTGTAGCGCTCGTTCTTCTCGATCGCGTGGCCGAGCGTGTGACCGTAGTTGAGGATCTCGCGCAGGCCGGACTCCTTCAGGTCGGAGGAGACGACCTGAGCCTTCACCCGGATCGACCGCTCGATCAGCTCGGCCGTGTGCGGTCCGGCGGGGGTGCGCGCGGCCTCGGGGTCGGCCTCGATGAGCTCGAGGATCTCCGGGTCGGCGATGAAACCCGCCTTGATGATCTCGGCGAGCCCGGAGACGTAGTCGTTGACCGGCAGCGACTCCAGCGCGGCCAGGTCGCACAGCACACCGGCCGGCGGGTGGAAGGCACCCACCAGGTTCTTGCCCTCGGCGGTGTTGATGCCGGTCTTGCCGCCGACCGCCGCGTCCACCATGGCCAGCACGGTGGTGGGGACGGCGATCCAGCGCACGCCGCGCAGCCAGGTCGCGGCCACGAATCCGGCCAGGTCGGTGGTGGCACCACCGCCGACGCCCACGATGACGTCGGAACGGGTGAAACCGGACTGGCCGAGCGCCTTCCAGCAGTAGGCGGCGACCTCGGCGGTCTTGGCCTCCTCGGCGTTCGGCACCTGGATGGCGACGGCCTCGTAGCCCTGCTCGGCGAGGTCGGCGCGCAGCGCGTCACCGGTCTCGGCCAGCGCCTCGGGGTGGATCACGGCGACGCGCTTGGCCTTGTGCCCGATCAACCCGGCCAGTTCGCCCAGGAGTTGCCGGCCGACGAGCACCTCGTACGGCTCGGTGCCCGCGGTGCCGGCGACCTGGATGCGGGTGACTGCCTCGCTCATGCTTCCTTCAACTCCAGTGCGTCCAGGGCCGCTTGGGTGACCGCTTCCGGCGTGCGGCCGTCCGTCGGCACGACCGCCGTGGCGATCTCCTCGTACAGGTGCCGCCGCGCCTCCATCAGCTCGCGCCACTGCTTGCGCGGATTGACGGCGAGCAGCGGGCGGGCCGCGTTCAGGCCGGTGCGCTTGACCGCCTCCTCGACGTCCATCGAGAGGTACACCACGCGGTGCCCGGCGAGCAGGCCGCGGGTGTCCGCGTCGAGGATCGCGCCGCCGCCGAGCGCGAGGACGCCCTCGTGCTCGGCGAGCGCCCGGTGCACGGCGGCCTTCTCGACCGCCCGGAAGACCGCCTCGCCCTCGTCGACGAAGATCTCGGCGATCGTGCGGCCCTCAGCGGCCACGATGTCGTCGTCGGTGTCCCGGTAGCGGGCCCCGAGCCGCTCGGCGAGCAGCTGCCCGACGGTGGACTTGCCCACACCCATCGGGCCGACCAGGACGACCAGCGGCCCACTCATCGGATGTGCAGGTTGTCGAGGTACGACCGCACGTTGCGCCGGGTCTCGGCCACGCTGTCGCCGCCGAACTTCTCCGCCACCGCGTCCGCGAGGACGAGGGCCACCATCGCCTCGGCGACGATGCCGGCGGCGGGGACCGCGGAGACGTCGGAACGCTGGTGGTGCGCCTGGGTCGCCTCGCCGGTGGCGACGTCCACGGTCTGCAGCGCGCGCGGCACGGTGGCGATGGGCTTCATCGCGGCCCGCACCCGCAGCAGCTCACCCGTGGTCAGGCCGCCCTCGGTGCCACCGGAGCGGCCGGAGACGCGCCGGATGCCCTCCGGCGTGCCCACGATCTCGTCGTGCGCCTTGGAGCCGGGCACCCGGGCCAGCTCGAAGCCGTCGCCGATCTCGACGCCCTTGATCGCCTGGATGCCCATGAGGGCGCCGGCCAGCCGGGCGTCCAGCTTGCGGTCCCAGTGCACGTGCGAGCCCAGGCCGACCGGGACGCCGTAGGCGAGCACCTCGACCACACCACCGAGGGTGTCGCCGTCCTTGTGGGCCTGGTCGATCTCCGCGACCATCGCCTTCGACGCGTCGGCGTCCAGGCAGCGCACCGGGTCGGCGTCCAGCTTCGCCACGTCGGCCGGCGTGGGGTACACGCCCGCCGGAGCCTTCGCCGAGGCCAGCTCCACGACGTGGCTGACGATCTCGATACCGGCGGTCTCCTTCAGGTACGACCGGGCGACCGCACCGAGTGCGACACGGGCCGCGGTCTCCCGGGCCGAGGCGCGCTCCAGGATCGGACGGGCCTCGTCGAAGCCGTACTTCTGCATGCCGGCGAGGTCGGCGTGGCCGGGGCGGGGACGGGTCAGCGGCGCGTTGCGGGCCAGGCCCGCCAGCACCTCGGGGTCGACCGGGTCGGCCGCCATGACCTGCTCCCACTTGGGCCACTCGGTGTTGCCCACCATGATCGCGACCGGGGAGCCGAGGGTGAGGCCGTGCCGGACACCGCCCAGGAAGGTGACCTCGTCCCGCTCGAACTTCATGCGCGCACCGCGTCCATAGCCGAGGCGCCGCCGCGCGAGGTGGTCCGCCACCATCTCCGTGGTGACCGGCACGCCGGCGGGAAGGCCCTCCAGCGTGGCGACGAGTGCGGGACCGTGGGACTCCCCCGCGGTCAGCCAGCGCAACCTGCTCAACGGTGCTCCTCAGTGCTCGCGCCCGGTACTGCCCTGCGTACGCGCGTCCTCGCGGACGGCAACGGCCCGACCGGGTGCGCGGCCCCGGCCCGCCATCTCCGATCCTCCCACGTCCGGGGCCGGACCCGGCTCCCGGTCCAGAAGGCGGACGCGGCGGCGGACGTCAGTGTCCGGCGAGCGCCTTCTCCCCGGCCCGGCGCATGGCCTCCACCGGGGCCGGCGTGCGACCGGTCATCCGCTCCACCTGGAGCACCGCCTGGTGCACCAGCAGGTCCAGCCCGCTGACGACGGCTCCGCCGGACATGGACCAGCGCGCCGCGAGCTCGGTGGGCCAGGGGTCGTAGAGCACGTCGAACAGGGTCGCGGGCCGCTCCGGTACAGCGGCGGCGAGCGCGTCGGTGGTGCCCGCGGGCGTCGTGGCGATCACCAGCGGGGCGCGCAGGGCCTCGGCCGCGCCGGCCCAGTCGGCGGTGCGGACCTCGACGTCGAGCCGCTCGCCCCAGTGGCGCATCTCGGCGGCGCGGGCCTCGCTGCGGACGTAGGCGACGACCTCGCCGGTGCAGACCCGGGACAGGGCGGCCAGGGCGGAGGAGGCGGTGGCGCCGGCACCGAGGATCGCGGCGGAGTCGACCTGTGCGATGCCGTGCTCGCGCAGGGCCGCGACCATGCCCGGGATGTCGGTGTTGTCCCCGAGGCGGCGGCCGTCCTCGGTGAAGACGACGGTGTTGACCGTGTCCACGGAGGCCGCCGTCTCGCTGATCTCGTCGAGCAGCGGGATGACCGCCCGCTTCAGCGGCATGGTCAGCGACAGCCCCGCCCATGCGGGCCCGAGCCCGTCGAGGAACCCGGCCAGCCCGGCCTCGTCGACCTCGAAACGGTCGTACGACCAGTCGGCCAGGCCGAGTTCGTCGTAGGCCGCCCGGTGCAGCACCGGGGAGAGGGAGTGGGCGATGGGCTTGCCGAGCACGGCGGCCCGGTTGCGGACGTGGGGTGCTCCTGCAGCCATGGCGCCACTCTATCGATCACCAGCGGCGACGGCCGACCCGAGGCCGGGCCGCCGCCGGCCGGCGGAGTGCCGGATCAGGCGTGGTCGGACCTGCTCACGCAGGTGCTGGTCCAGATGTCCGGATTGCTGTGCTCGCCGACGCAGGCCTTGAGGGTGATCGGGTTGCCCTCGGCGATCCAGCTGTTGCCGTAGGTCTCGCAGGTGTGCGCCCCGCCGGTGTTCCGGTAGTCGTAGAGGTGGTCACCGTCGATGTGGAACCTGGCGACGGCGGAGTGGCCGTCCGCCTTCTCGTCGCACAGGACGACCTTGTCGCCGTCGGAGAGCCGGCCGGCGCAGGCTCCCCCTTCGGACGAGCAGATGACGCCGTCGGCGTACGCCGGTCCCGCGGCGAAGGCGAAGGGCGCGACACCCATCGCCGCGACGGCCCCCGACGAGCCCGCGTCATGACATGCCCCCCTGATCAACGGATGGATCCCGCGACTTCCCAGTGCGGGTGAAGATCGCAGGTGGAGGCCGGCAGCATGATGATCAAGGGCGACACCTCTGCGACACCTTCCCGGCACCACGGATCCACCGACGCCCATCGGGGGGACCGGGCGGCTCCCGCGCGGCCTCGGTGTCCGTCAGCCGCCCTTGCGCTGCGCGTTGAACTCCGCGACCAGCTTCTCGTGTTCGGCCAGCGTCTTGGTGAACTTGCTGGTCTTGCCGTCCAGCGAGATGAAGTAGTACCAGCCGTCGTCCGTCGGGTCGAGCGCGCCCCTGAGGGCCTCCTCGCCCGGGTTGTCGATGGGGCCCGGCGGCAGGCCCTTGGTGAAGTACGTGTTGTACGGGTTGTTGTACCTGCGCAGTTCGGCGATGCTCAGGTCGATCTTGCTCTGGTTCTTCACGTAGTTGTACGTGGAGTCGAACTCGAGCATGCCGTTGGTCTGCGGGTTGCCGGGCACGAGGCGGTTGTAGACGACCTCGGCCATCTTGCGGAAGTCGTCGTGGCTGGTGCCCTCGGCCTGCACGAGGCTCGCCACGGTCAGCAGCTGCCAGGGGCCGTCGAGCCCCAGGGACTTCGCCTTCTTCACGAGGCCGAGTTCCTGGTACGTCTCGTTGGCCCGGGAGACCATGCTCTTGAGGACGGCCTCGGGCTTCTGGCCCTTCGCGACCGGGTAGCTGGACGGATAGAGGAATCCTTCCAGCGGGTCCTTGAGGTTCGGGTGGCTCAGCGCCCAGTCGGGCAGGCCCAGTTTGCGGTAGTCGCTCTTCGCCACCTTCGCCGTGGTGCCCTTCGGCACCTGGAGGCGTTCGTCGATCTTCTCGTAGACGGCCAGGTTGCGCATGCCCTCGGCGATGATCAGGTTGCTGCGGCTCTTCGGGCTCAGCATGAGTTCGACCGCGCTCGCGGCCGACATGTGCTTCTGCAGCGTGTAGACGCCGTCCTGCACACCCTTGCCGTTGGGGTTCGCGCCCAGCGCGGAGACGAACGCGTCGACGCTCTGGACGACGCCCGCTTCCTTCAGCTTCTGCCCGATCACATAGCCGCCGGCGCCCTTGGGGATGACGACCGTGACCTGCTCACCGTTCCCGTCGCCCGTGTAGTCCGGCGCCGCGCCGAAACGGTCCTGGTAGAAGTGGTAGCCGAAGTAGCCGACACCCGCCAGACCGCCGCCGAACACCACGCACACCACCAGGCAGGCGAAGCCGTTGCGTCCCTTCTTCTTCTTGGGGCCCTTCCCGCCCGCGCCGCGCGCGCGCCGGCTCCGGGGGGCGTCGTCGTCCTCGTCGTCCTCGCCCTCGTCCTGCTGGTCGTCTCCCGCGAAGAAGGCGTGCTCGCCCTGGTCGGGCCCGGGATCCCAGCCGGTCTCCGGCTCCGCCTCCCCGGGTTCCGGTTCGGGGTGCCGCTGACCCGGGGGCTCCGGCGGGGGGTACGCGTCGGGCGTGTTGTAGAAGTCGGGCTGCTCGGCGCCGTACGCCACCGGCTGCTGGCCGTAGGGGTCGCCCGGATCGGCGGCGTAGGGCACGTGGCCGTGGGTGCCGGTGGCGTCCCAGCCGCCGCCCTGGTGGTACTGGTCCTGGGAATGACCGGCGTGATGGGCGTACTGCTGGTCGTACTGCTGCTGGCCCTGCGTGCCGTAGTGCTGCCGGCCCTGCCCGTCGTGGTAGTGGTGACCCTGCCCGTCGTGGTACTGGTACTGCTGCTGGTCGTACCCGCTGTGCTGGTTCCGGCCCCAGTCGCCGTACTGCGGCTCCGGCGAATGCTGCTGCGGCTGGCCGCCGTAGGCAGACTGCGGGCCCGCATGGGCCTGCTGCTGCCCTTCCCATCCGCCGTCCCCGAACAACGGGTCCTCCGGATGCCACGGTTCGGAGCCTGGGCCCCGGCCATACTCAGTCATCTATCCCCTAGAGCCGCGAGGCGGACGGTCACACGGCTCGTGGGGCCCCGCTTCCGTTCCGCCTCTTGCTGTGCGGCGGCTGTTCGAAAACCGTCGCATCGCGCGGAACGTTACCGTATCGCGATCAGATGACCACTTCGACGCCCTCACCGGGTGCATTACCTGACACCCGTTCGGATTCCAAGGCCTGCTGCAAGATGATCACGGCGGCCGCCTGGTCGACGACGGAACGGCCCTTCTTCGATTTCACCCCTGCCGCACGCAGTCCCTGACTGGCCGTCACCGTCGTCATGCGCTCGTCCACCAGGCGTACCGGCACGGGTGTGATGCCCCGGGCGAGCTCCTGCGCGAAGGCGCGAACCTTCGCCGCGGCCGGCCCCTCGCCCCCCTTGAGGGAGCGCGGGAGACCGACGACGACCTCGATCGGCTCGTACTCCTCGACCAGTTGCCGCAGCCGGCGGTGTGCCGCCGGGACGTCCCGCCCGGGGACGGTCTCCACGGGCGTGGCGAGGATCCCGTCGGGGTCGCAGGAGGCGACCCCGATACGGGCGTCCCCGACGTCGATCGCGAGTCGGCGTCCTCGGCGCATGACCCGGCCCTCACCGCCTGCCGTGTACTCGGGGTTCCCGGCGCTCACTTGGCCGTTTCCGCCACGAGCCGCTCGACGGCCTCGACGGCCTCGCCGACGGCGGCCGGGTTCTGGCCACCGCCCTGGGCGACGTCCGGCTTGCCGCCACCGCCGCCGCCGAGGGTCTTGGCGGCGGTGCGGACCAGGTCACCGGCCTTGAGGCCGCGTTCGCGGGCGGCCTCGTTGGTGGCGATGACCGTGAGCGGCTTGCCGTTGTTCACCGTGAACAGGGCGACCACGGCGGCCCGTCCGCCCTGGATGCGGCCGCGCACGTCGAGGACCAGCCTGCGCAGGTCGTCGGGGGTCGTACCGTCCGGGACCCGGCCGGTGACCAGGGCCACGCCGCGGACGTCCCTGGCGGACTCGGCGAGACCGGCGGCGGCCTGGAGCACCTTCTCGGCGCGGAACTTCTCGATCTCCTTCTCGGCGTCCTTCAGCTTGCCGAGCATGGCGGAGACCTTCTCCGGCAGCTCCTCGGGGCGGCCCTTGATCAGCTCCTGGAGCTGGGCGACGACCGTGTGCTCACGGGCGAGGAAGTGGTAGGCGTCCACGCCGACGAGGGCCTCGATACGGCGGACACCCGAGCCGATCGAGGACTCGCCGAGCAGCTTCACGAGGCCCAGCTGGGCGGTGTTGTGCACATGCGTGCCGCCGCACAGCTCCTTGGAGAAGTCGCCGATGGTCACCACGCGGACGCGCTCGCCGTACTTCTCGCCGAACTCGGCGATGGCACCCTGCTTCTTGGCCTCGTCGATGCCCATGATCTCGGCGTGCACGTCGAGTTCCCGGGCGAGCACCTCGTTGATCTTCTGCTCGACGTCGGTCATCACGGCCGTCGGAACGGCGGACGGCGAGCCGAAGTCGAAGCGGAAGCGGCCGGGCTGGTTCTCCGAACCGGCCTGGGCGGCGGTCGGGCCGAGGGCGTCGCGCAGGGCCTGGTGGGTGAGGTGCGTGGCGGAGTGGGCGCGGGCGATGGCCGTGCGGCGACGGCGGTCGATCGAGGCGTGGGCCTTGGCGCCGACGGTGACCTCGCCGACCTGGACGACGCCCTTGTGGACGTACACGCCCGGCACCGGCTTCTGGCAGTCGCGGACCTCGATGACGGCACCGGAGTCCACCTTGATCCGGCCGGTGTCGCCGATCTGGCCACCACCCTCGGCGTAGAACGGGGTGCGGTCGAGGACGATCTCGACCTCGTCGCCCTCGGTCGCGGCCGGGGAGGAGACGCCGTCGACGAGGATGCCGACGATCGTGGTCTCGCCCTCGGTGTCGGTGTAGCCGATGAAGTCCGTCTCGCCGGCGGTGTCGGCGATCTCGCGGTAGGCGCCCAGGTCGGCGTGGCCGGTCTTCTTGGCCTGGGCGTCGGCCTTGGCGCGCTCCCGCTGCTCCTTCATCAGCCGGCGGAACCCCTCCTCGTCCACCGAGAGGCCCTGTTCGGCGGCCATCTCCAGGGTGAGGTCGATCGGGAAGCCCCAGGTGTCGTGGAGCAGGAAGGCCTTGTCCCCGGCCAGGACGGTGCCGCCGGAGGCCTTGGTCTCGGTGACGGCGGTGTCGAGGATGTTGGTGCCGGCCTTGAGCGTCTTGAGGAAGGCGTTCTCCTCGGCGACGGCGACCTTCTCGATGCGCTCGCGGTCGGTGACGAGCTCCGGGTACTGCCGGCCCATCATGGCGATCACGGTGTCGATCAGTTCCATGACGACCGGACCGGTGGCGCCGAGCAGGCGCATGTTGCGGATGGCGCGGCGCATGATGCGGCGCAGGACGTAGCCACGGCCCTCGTTGCCGGGGGTGACGCCGTCGCCGATGAGCATCACGGAGGTGCGCATGTGGTCGGTGACCACGCGCAGCGAGACGTCCGAGTCGTGGGCGTCGCCGTAGTGGACGCCGGTCAGCTCGGTGGCCTTCTTGATGACGGCCATGGAGGTGTCGATCTCGTACATGTTCTGCACGCCCTGCAGAATCATGGCGAGGCGCTCCAGGCCGAGCCCGGTGTCGATGTTCTTGCTCGGCAGCTCGCCGAGGATCTCGAAGTTGTCCTTGCCGATGCCCTCGCCGCGCTCGTACTGCATGAAGACGAGGTTCCAGATCTCCACGTACCGCTCGTCGTTGACGGCGGGACCGCCCTCGACGCCGAACTCGGGGCCGCGGTCGTAGTTGATCTCGGAGCAGGGGCCGCAGGGGCCGGGGACGCCCATGGACCAGTAGTTGTCCTTCATGCCCAGGCGCTGGATGCGCTCCTTGGGCACGCCGACGACCTCGTGCCAGATGCGCTCGGCCTCGTCGTCGTCCTTGTAGACGGTGATCCACAGCCGGTCCGGCTCCAGGCCGTAACCGCCCTTGTCCTGGGGGGTGGTGAGCAGCTCCCAGGCGTACGTGATGGCGCCTTCCTTGAAGTAGTCGCCGAAGGAGAAGTTGCCGCACATCTGGAAGAACGTGCCGTGCCGCGTGGTCTTGCCGACCTCTTCGATGTCAGGCGTGCGCACGCACTTCTGCACACTGGTGGCGCGGGCGAAGGGCGGCTTGACCTCACCCAGGAAGTAGGGCTTGAAGGGCACCATGCCGGCCGGGACGAGGAGCAGAGTCGGGTCGTCCGCGATGAGCGACGCCGAAGGGACGACGGTGTGCCCGCGCTCCTCGAAGAAGCTCAGCCAGCGGCGGCGAATCTCGGCCGACTCCATCAGTGGTCCTCATTCCGGTTGTACGAGTACGTCGTGTTCTCGATGTACTGCGGGTTGCTGCGGTTGTTCTCGATGGCGGTGTGCCGCCGGGGCGCGGGGAGTCCGGGATCCGCGTCGATGCCCAGCGCGTCCGACAGTTCGGCCTCCCGCTGTGCCATGTTGTCGCGGACGTCGAGCGCGAAGCCGACCGCGCGGTCCTTCAGGCGCTGCCCGGTCTCGAGTGCCTTGGTGGCCGCGGTGGCGGCGAGGCTCTCGGGGGTCAGCTGCCTCAGCTTGCGGTTGACCTTGGTGGTGGCCCACACCCCGGCGGCGAC
The DNA here is from genome assembly GCF_040610035.1 of Streptomyces sp. NPDC004542. Taxonomy (NCBI): domain Bacteria; kingdom Bacillati; phylum Actinomycetota; class Actinomycetes; order Kitasatosporales; family Streptomycetaceae; genus Streptomyces; species Streptomyces sp. NPDC004542. Next base: position 11,876 of record NZ_JBEXLP010000011.1, on the reverse strand, counting down.
GCCGGTGCTGAACCAGAACGTACGGCGGAACATCGCTCGGTCTCAGTCCTTACTTCCGCTTGCGTCGTGCGGCGGGAACCGTGCGGCCCACGATCACGGTACGCCGGGGCGACCCGGCGGGCGCGTCCTCCTTGCGGCCGCCCAGGGCCCGGCGCACGCCGTAGCCGAAGGCGGCGACCTTCACCAGGGGGCCGCCGAACGTGGAGGCGACGGTGGTCGAGAGCGCGGAGGCGTTCGACGTGACCTCCTGGACGTCGGAGGCGATCGCGTCGACCCGGTCGATCTGGGTCTGCGCGGAGCGCACCGCCGCGGAGGCGTCGGCCAGCAGCGGGACGGCCTGGTCGGTCACGTCCGCCACGAGCTTGGTGGTCGCCTTGAGCGTCTGGGCCAGCCTCGCCAGCGCGACGGCGAGGAAGGAGACCAGGATCGCCCAGAAGACGGCCACCAGGATTCCGGCCACTTCTCCACCGGACACTGTGCGCACCCGCTCCCTGAAACGTGCGTGGACATCGGGAAAGTCGTGCACCGAGCCTATCGCGCCGGGGGTCGGGCTCCGTACCGGATTACCCGCCGGGGCGGGGCGAGCGCGAAAGCCCGCCGCCCCTCCGCCCGGAAGGGCGGGGAGACGGCGGGCTGACGCTGAGGTGCTACGGCCGGCCGGTGATCAGCGGGCGTAGTACTCGACGACGAGCTGCTCGTCGCAGATGACCGGGACTTCCTTGCGGTTCGGCTCGCGGTCCAGGCGGAACGCCAGGGCGCGGAGGTTCACCTGCAGGTAGCGGGGGGTCTCGCCGTCGGGGGCGAAGCCACCCTCACGGGCGATCTGGAAGAGCGTCTTGTCCTTGGAGCGGTCGCGGACCTGGACGACGTCGTCCGGACGCACGCGGAAGGACGGCTTGTCCACCTTCTGGCCGTTGACCTGGATGTGGCCGTGGACGACCATCTGACGGGCCTGGTAGATGGTGCGGGCGATGCCCGAACGCAGGACCAGCGCGTCGAGACGGCGCTCGAGCTCGACGATCAGGGCCTCACCGGTCTTGCCCTGAACCTTGGAGGCGCGCTCGTAGGCGCGGACCAGCTGGCGCTCGGAGATGTCGTACTGAGCGCGCAGACGCTGCTTCTCGAGCAGACGGACCTTGTAGTCCGAGTTCTGCTTGCGGCCACGGCCGTGCTCACCCGGCGGGTAGGGGCGGGCCTCGAAGTACTTGACGGCCTTCGGGGTCAGCGCGATGCCGAGCGCACGCGACTTCTTGACCTTGGGGCGGGACTGGTTGGCCACTGTCTCTGTCTTCTTTCGTAAGGTTCCGGCTCGTCAGGGTTGAGGGAGGTCGCATCCGCAGCCGGGGAATCCCTCCTCGTCCTGACGGACGGGGTGGGCAGCCGCTCCCCTGGTCTGGGCACATACGTGCAGCACGCGAGTGGCCCACCGACCGTTCCCGGGAGTTCGGGTGGTGGTGGGCTGCCCGCGACACCGTTCGACGGTGCGCGACGCTCCTGGAGCCGGTCCGCGGGGGACCTGGACTCCGGCTGGCTGTCCCGCTCTGACTGCACGGGACTCAGCACTTCGGGGCAGTCTACAGGGTGCTCAGGACCGCTTGCGACCGAGGTGCTTGCGGGTCCATTCGACGGCGTCCGCGTACCTCGCCTCGGCGCCGTGCCTGCTCGGCGTGTAGTACGCGCGGTCCTTCAGGGCGTCCGGCGCGTACTGCTGCTGCGCGATGCCCTCGGGGAGGTCGTGCGGGTACACGTAGCCCTGCGCGTGGCCGAGCTTGGCCGCGCCCTGGTAGTGCCCGTCGCGCAGGTGCGGCGGCACCGGGCCGGCCAGGCCCCTGCGTACGTCGTCCAGGGCGGCGCCTATGGCGGTGGTCGCGGCGTTGGACTTGGGGGCCAGGGCGAGGGCGATGGTGGCGTGGCTGAGGGTGAGGGCGGCCTCGGGGAAGCCGATCATGGCGACGGCCTGGGCGGCGGCGACCGCGATCGGCAGGGCGTTCGGGTCCGCGAGACCGATGTCCTCGCTGGCGGAGATCATCAGGCGGCGGGCGATGAAGCGGGGGTCCTCGCCGGCCTCGATCATCCGGGCCAGGTAGTGCAGCGCGGCGTCGACGTCCGATCCCCGGATGGACTTGATGAGGGCGCTGGCGACGTCGTAGTGCTGGTCGCCGTCCCGGTCGTACTTCACCGCCGCCCGGTCGACGGTCTCCTCCAGCGTCGCCAGGGCGATGTCCGTGCCGCCCTTGTCGAGCGCGGCGCCGGCGGCGGCCTCCAGGGCGGTCAGGGCGCGGCGGGCGTCACCGCCGGCGATGCGCAGCAGGTGGTCCTCGGTGTCCTCGGGGAGGGTGACGGCACCCCCCAGGCCGCGCTCGTCGGTGAGGGCCCGCCGGACGAGGCCGCGCAGGTCGTCGTCGGTGAGGGGTTCGAGGGTGAGCAGGAGGGAACGGGACAGCAGCGGGGAGATCACCGAGAAGTACGGGTTCTCCGTGGTGGCCGCGATCAGGGTCACCCACCGGTTCTCGACCGCGGGGAGCAGGGAGTCCTGCTGGGCCTTGCTGAAGCGGTGGATCTCGTCCAGGAAGAGGACGGTCTCCCTGCCGAACCCGCCGGTGGCCCGCCGTGCTCCGTCGATGACGGCACGGACCTCCTTGACGCCCGCGGTGATGGCCGACAGCTCCACGAAGCGTTTGTCGGTGGCCTTGGAAACGACGTACGCGAGGGTCGTCTTGCCGGTGCCGGGCGGCCCCCAGAGGATCACCGAGGACGGTCCGGCGGGGCCGCCCGCGCGCTCGCCGACCAACCGGCGCAGGGGCGAGCCGGGCCCCAGCAGGTGCTGCTGGCCCACCACCTCGTCGAGGGTGCGCGGGCGCATGCGCACCGCCAGGGGGCTGGCGGCGGGGTCCTTCTCCTGGCGTTCTTCTGCTGCGGCGGTGAACAGGTCGGGTTCCACGCAAGAAACCCTAAGTCACCGCACTGACAATCCCCGGGGCCGTCAGCTGGTCCAGAAGTCCCACCAGCGGGTCAGGACCAGCATGCCGATGATGCCGACGTGGGCCACCGGCAGTACCCAGGTGAACTCGTCGAAGAAGCCCTTCAGCCAGCGCGGGGCGGGCAGGAAGGCGTTGCGGACGTTGAACGACGTCACGTACCAGAACATCGTGATCGTGGCGACCCAGGCCAGCGAGCACCACAGGCACAGGGCGTTGATCCGGTACAGCGACTGGAACTGCAGCCAGGTGCAGAAGGCCACGCCGAAGAACGTGCCGAAGTTGAAGGTGAGCCAGTACCAGCGCGGGAAGCGGGCCCGGGCGAGCAGGCTCATGCCGACGCAGATGACGATGCCGTAGCAGACCAGGCCGAGCATCGGGTTGGGGAACCCGAAGGCGGCGGCCTGCTTGCTCTCCATGACGCTGCCGCAGGAGACGACCGGGTTGAGGCTGCAGCCGGGGGTGAAGGTCTTGCCCGCGACCTTGGCCTCGAGGATCTTGAACTTGTCGATCGTGATGACCCACGCCGCGAGCAGTCCGGCCGCGCCGGTGATCACCAGCAGCAGGGCGAACGCACGGCTGCCGCCCGCACTGCGCGGCGCGGTGTCCGGCCCGGGCTCCGTGGAGACGTCCTTGACTGTCGTCTTGCTCATCACGCCGATCCGTCGCTAGAGGGTGGGACCTTCTTCGGGCACGGTCATTGTGCCGCACTCGGGCCCCTGTCCACCGTTCGCTGGACATAAGGAGGTACGCACGGTCGTGCCGGAGCGCTGTGTTCCAGCCGATCCCAGGGGTCACGACAGCACACGCGAACGAATGCGCGGTGCACGTACGGGGGCAGCGCAAGCAATACGGAGACGTGACCGCGGTGGACGGCATCGATCTGGGCATCCGGCACGGGACGGTGAGTCGACGGTGAAGACGCGTCTGCCGCGGGTCTTCGGCGAGTCGGGGGTGGCTGACAGGACTGCGGCGGTCACCATCGCTGTGCGGTACGGACTGTTGTGACGTTCGGCCCGACCGATCGTTGATCTGGGGGCTCCGACTGCATGGTCCCCGCGGACGCGGGGGTGATCCGGGCGCCATGAACGACGCGAACCGAAGCGGAGCGTGCTCCCCTCCGACGCGGGGCTGGGCCGGACGGCACTCGACCGTCCGGCCCTCGGTTCACGCGAGCCGCGACTCCAGTTCCGCCACGATCTCGTTCACACCGACCGCCGTCTGCTCACCCGACTCCATGTCCTTGAGCTGGACGACGCCCTCAGCGAGATCGCGCTCACCGAGCACGACGGCATAGCGCGCGCCGGAGCGGTTGGCCGCCTTCATCGCCGCCTTCAGCCCCTTGGCACCGTAGGAGAAGTCCGCCGCGACGCCGACCTTGCGCAGCTCGGTGACCTTCCCGAACAGCACCCGCCGCGCCTCCTCCCCCAGCGGCACCGCGAAGACGCTGGTCGTCGAGGGAAGGGCGAGCTCGACACCCTCCGCCTCCAGGGCCAGCACCGTACGGTCGACGCCGAGGGCCCATCCCACCGACGGCAGCGCGGGACCGCCGATCATCTCGGACAGCCCGTCGTAGCGGCCGCCGCCGCCCACCGCGGACTGGGAGCCCAGACCGTCGTGCACGAACTCGAAGGTCGTCCGCGTGTAGTAGTCCAGGCCGCGCACCAGCTTCGGGTCGTCCTCGAAGGCCACGCCCGCCGCGGTGATCAGCTCGCGCACCTCCTCGTGGTACGCCTTGCACGCGTCGCACAGGTAGTCACGCAGCAGCGGCGCCTCGCCGAGCTGCTTCTGCACCGACTCGCGCTTGTCGTCCAGCACCCGCAGCGGGTTGATCTCGGCGCGCCGCAGCGTGTCCTCGTCCAGGTCCAGCCCGCGCAGGAAGTCCTGGAGCGCGGCCCGGTACACCGGCCGGCACTCCTTGTCGCCGAGCGAGTTCAGCAGGATCCGGAAGTTCCTGAGCCCCAGCGAGCGGTACGCCTGGTCGGCCAGGATGATCAGCTCGGCGTCCAGCGCCGGGTCCTCGGCCCCGATGGCCTCGGCGCCGACCTGCGAGAAGTGCCGGTAGCGGCCCTTCTGCGGGCGCTCGTAGCGGTAGTAGGAGCCGGAGTACCAGAGCTTGACCGGCAGGTTGCCCGCCTTGTGCAGGTTGGCCTCCAGCGCGGCCCGCAGCACGGAGGCCGTGCCTTCGGGCCGCAGGGCCAGCCGGTCGCCGCCCTTGGTCTCGAAGGCGTACATCTCCTTGGTCACGATGTCGGTCGACTCGCCGACACCGCGCGCGAAGAGCTCGACGTTCTCGAAGCCGGGCGTCTCGATGTACCCGTAGCCGGAGTTGCGCAGCGGCGCGGCGATGGCCTCGCGGACGGCCAGGTACTTCGCGGAGTCCGGCGGGATCAGGTCGTAGGTGCCCTTGGGGGCCTTGAAGGTGCTCACGGGAAGTCTCTCGTCACATTCCTCGTCGGGGAGCGGAGGATCCGTCCGCTCCCGGGCCGGCGGCCACCTGCCGCAGATACGGGTTGGTGGCGCGCTCCTGGCCGATGGTCGTCTGGGGGCCGTGGCCGGACAGCACCACGGTCGAGTCGCCGAGCGGCAGGCACACGCGGGCCAGCGAGTCGAGCATCTCGGCCATGTCACCGCCGGGCAGGTCGGTGCGTCCGATGGAGCCGGCGAAGAGCAGGTCCCCGGAGAAGAACACCGACGGGATGTCGGCCGCCTCCGGCATCCGGAACGTCACCGACCCCTTGGTATGGCCGGGCGCGTGCGCCACGGAGAACTCCAGACCGGCGAGCGCGAGCCGGGCGCCGTCGGTCAGCTCCTTCACGTCGTCCGGCTCCCCGACCGTCAGCTCGCCCATGAGCGGCATCCCGATGGAACGGCCGAGCGCCTTCTCGGGGTCGCTCATCATGTACCGGTCCTCGGGGTGGATCCACGCCGGTACGTCGTGCGCGCCGCACACCGGGACGACCGAGGCCACGTGGTCGATGTGCCCGTGGGTGAGGACGACCGCGACGGGCTTGAGCCGATGCTTCTTCAGCGTCTCCTCGACTCCGTCGGCGGCCTGGTGGCCGGGGTCGATGATCACGCACTCCTCACCGGCGGCGGGGGCGACGAGATAACAGTTCGTCCCCCAGGCCCCGGCGGGGAACCCGGCAATGAGCACGATCGTCCTTCGTTTGTGTCGATTACGGACGGCTGCAGCCGCTGTCGAAGCCTACCGGCGCTGCCGTTTCCTCAGCGAACCCATATACGGTACGGGGCTACACGCGCCTGTCGGCTCGCAGGACGCACGCGTACCGGTCGGCAACACGACACGCATGAGGAGAGAACCCGGTGGTCAGCCAGGAGCAGCGGCGGCGTCAGCTCGCCCGGGAGAAGTTCTTGCGGCAGCAGCAGCGGCGCACCAGCGCGCGACGCAGGGCACGCATGCGCAACTCCGTGATCGCGTCGGTGCTCGGCGTGGTCGTGATCGGCAGCGTCGCGCTGTACACGACCGGGGTGCTGAAGAACGACGACAAGGCGGACAACGCCGGTTCGGACGTCACGCCCAGCGCCTCGGCCACCCCGAGCAAGGCTCCGGACCCGTGCGAGAAGGCCGCCAAGGGCTCCGTACAGAAGCTGAGCTGGAAGAAGGAGCCGGCGATGAGCATCGACACGTCGGCGAAGTACACGATGAAGCTGGCGACGACGTGCGGTGACATCGGCGTCGCGCTCAAGACGTCGGCGGCCCCGCACACCGTGAACTCGTTCGACTTCCTCGCGGGCAAGGGCTACTTCGACCACACCAAGTGCCACCGGCTCACCACCAACGGCATCTACGTGCTGCAGTGCGGCGACCCGACGGGTACGGGCAGCGGTGGTCCGGGGTACACGATTCCCGACGAGAACCTCAAGGACAAAAGCCTGAAGGGCAACGTCTACCCGGCGGGCACGGTGGCGATGGCGAACACCGGACAGAAGCACACGGGCGGAAGCCAGTTCTTCCTCGTCTACCAGGACAGTCAGCTGCCGCCCAGCTACACACCGTTCGGTACCGTCGACGCCGCGGGCATGAAGGTGCTGAAGAAGATCGCCGCCGCGGGAGAGAGCACGGGCCAGGGTGACGGCGCTCCGAACGCGACGGTCGTGATCGACAAGGCGACGGTCACGAAGTCCTGACGGCCGTGGCGGCGGCCAGCGGAATTTCGGTCGCGCTGGATGCGGACAGGCCGCCCGCTGGTCGCCTATGTTGGCCGTGACGAAACTGTGGACGATGCCCGGGGGAGCTGAGGCCCCCCGCAGGCATCATGTGGAGGAGGCGCTGTGAGCAGCGACCCGTGGGGCCGCGTCGACGAGACGGGGACCGTGTACGTGCGTACGGCCGACGGCGAGCAGGTCGTCGGTTCCTGGGCGGCCGGCTCCCCCGAGGAGGCGCTTGCCTACTTCGAGCGCAAGTACGAGGGCCTGGTTGTCGAGATCGGCCTCCTCGAGAAGCGCGTACAGACCACCGACCTGTCGGCGAAGGACGCGCAGATCGCCATCGACCACATCCGGGAACAGGTCGACGCGCACCACGCGGTCGGTGACCTGGAGGCGCTGCGGGCGCGCCTGGACAAGCTCGTGGCGTCGGTCGAGGCCCGGCGCGAGGAGCGCAAGGCGCAGCGGGCCAAGCAGTCCGACGAGGCCCGCAAGGCCAAGGAGGATCTGGTCACCGAGGCGGAGCGGCTGGCGCAGTCCGACCAGTGGCGGGCCGCCGGTGAGCGGCTGCGTGCCCTGGTGGACACCTGGAAGGGCCTGCCCCGTCTGGACCGCAAGTCGGACGACGAGCTGTGGCACCGCTTCTCGCACGCCCGCTCGGCGTTCTCCAAGCGTCGCAAGGCGCACTTCGCGCAGCTGGACGCGCAGCGCGAGGAGGCCCGCAAGACCAAGGAGAAGCTGGTCGCCGAGGCCGAGGCGCTGTCCGGTTCGACGGACTGGGGGCCGACGGCGGCCCGCTACCGCGAGCTGATGGCGGACTGGAAAGCCGCGGGCCGCGCCCAGCGCGAGCACGAGGACGACCTGTGGAACCGCTTCCGCGGGGCCCAGGACGTGTTCTTCGCCGCCCGCAGCTCGGTGTTCGCCGAGCGGGACGCGGAGCAGGCGGAGAACCTGAAGCTGAAGGAGGAGCTGGCCGAGGAGGCCGAGAAGCTCCTGCCGATCACGGACCTCAAGGCCGCGCGGGCCGCCTTCCGCTCGATCAACGAGCGCTGGGAGGCCGTCGGGCACGTGCCGCGCGACGCCCGTCCCAAGGTCGAGGGCCGGATGCACACCGTCGACCGGGCGATCCAGGAGGCCGAGGAGGCCGAGTGGCGCCGGACGAACCCGGAGGCACGCGCGCGTGCCGAGGGCCTCACCGGCCAGCTGCAGGCCGCCGTGGACAAGCTGAGGGGCCAGATCGACCAGGCCCGCGCCCAGGGCAACACCGCCAGGGCCGACAAGCTCGAGAAGGAGCTGGAGGGCCGCCAGGCGCTCCTGGACCAGGCGCTGAAGGGCCTGCAGGAGTTCGGCGGCTGAACAACTGCGCACGCGCGCGTGAGGGCCCCGTACGGCGACGTACGGGGCCCTCACGGCTTGTGCCGGTGTCGTCCCGGGGTCAGGCGGTCATGACCGGCTGCGCGCCGAGGTCACGCGGTAGACGTCGTACACGCCCTCCACGCCCCGCACCGCCTTCAGGACGTGCCCGAGGTGCTTGGGGTCGCCCATCTCGAAGGTGAACCGGGAGGTGGCCACTCGGTCGCGGGACGTCTGGACGGCCGCGGAGAGGATGTTCACGTGCTGGTCGGACAGGACGCGGGTGACGTCCGAGAGCAGCCGGGAACGGTCCAGGGCCTCGACCTGGATGGCGACCAGGAAGACCGAGGACTGGGTGGGCGCCCACTCGACGTCGAGGATGCGCTCCGGCTCACGGGAGAGTGACTCCACGTTGACGCAGTCGCTGCGGTGAACCGATACACCGCTACCGCGCGTGACGAAACCGATGATGGGATCGCCGGGGACGGGCGTACAGCAGCGGGCCAGCTTGACCCACACGTCCTCGACGCCCTTGACGACGACGCCCGGGTCGGCGCTGGAGCGGCGCTTGCGGCCACGGCCGCGGGTCGGCGGGACCGCCTCGTCGATCTCCTCGGTGGCCGCCTCCTCGCCGCCGAGCGCGGAGACGAGCTTCTGCACCACGTTCTGCGCGGAGACGTGGCCCTCACCGATCGCCGCGTACAGCGCGGAGATGTCCGGGTAGCGCATCTCGTGCGCGAGGGTGACGAGCGAGTCGCCGGTGAGGATGCGCTGGATCGGCAGGTTCTGCTTGCGCATGGCGCGGACGATGGCGTCCTTGCCCTGCTCGATCGCCTCGTCGCGCCGCTCCTTGGAGAACCAGGCCCGGATCTTGTTGCGGGCGCGCGGCGACTTCACGAAGCCGAGCCAGTCGCGGGAGGGGCCCGCGCCGGCCGCCTTGGAGGTGAAGACCTCGACCAGGTCGCCGTTGTCCAGGGTGGATTCCAGCGGCACGAGCCGGCCGTTGACCCGCGCCCCTATGGTGCGGTGGCCGACCTCGGTGTGCACCGCGTACGCGAAGTCGACCGGGGTGGCCCCGGCCGGGAGCGCGATGACGTCGCCCTTGGGGGTGAAGACGAAGACCTCGTTGCGGGAGAGGTCGAAGCGCAGCGACTCCAGGAACTCGCCCGGGTCCTCCGTCTCCTTCTGCCAGTCCAGCAGCTGACGCAGCCAGGCCATGTCGTTGAGGTGGTCGTCCTTCTTACCGGCCTTGGGCACGTCGGTGCGGACCTTGGAGGCACCGGCCACAGCCTCCTGCTTGTACTTCCAGTGCGCGGCGATGCCGTACTCGGCGCGGCGGTGCATGTCGAAGGTCCGGATCTGGAGTTCGACCGGCTTGCCGTTGGGCCCGATGACCGTCGTGTGCAGCGACTGGTACATGTTGAACTTGGGCATCGCGATGTAGTCCTTGAACCGGCCGGGCACCGGATTCCAGCGCGCGTGCACCGTGCCCAGGGCCGCGTAGCAGTCGCGCACCGTGTCGACGAGGACGCGGATGCCCACCAGGTCGTAGATCTCGGCGAAGTCGCGGCCCCGCACGATCATCTTCTGGTAGACGCTGTAGTAGTGCTTCGGGCGGCCGGTGACGGTCGCCTTGATGCGGGCGGCGCGCAGGTCGGCCTGGACCTCGTCGGTCACTATCGCCAGGTACTCGTCGCGCTTCGGCGCACGCTCGGCGACGAGCCGCACGATCTCGTCGTACATCTTGGGGTAGAGGATCGCGAACGCGAGGTCCTCCAGCTCCCATTTGATGGTGTTCATGCCCAGCCGGTGGGCGAGCGGCGCGTAGATCTCCAGCGTCTCGCGCGCCTTCTTCTCCTGCTTCTCGCGCTTGAGATAGCGCATGGTGCGCATGTTGTGCAGGCGGTCGGCGAGCTTGATGACCAGGACGCGCGGGTCCTTGGCCATGGCGACGACCATCTTGCGCACGGTCTCGGCCTGCGCGGCCTCGCCGAACTTGACCTTGTCCAGCTTGGTGACGCCGTCGACGAGGAGGGCGACGGTGTCGCCGAAGTCGCGGCGGAGCTGGTCGAGCCCGTACTCGGTGTCCTCGACGGTGTCGTGCAGCAGGCCGGCCATCAGGGTGGCCGGGTCCATGCCCAGCTCGGCCAGGATGGTGGTGACCGCCAGCGGGTGCGTGATGTACGGGTCGCCGCTCTTGCGCTTCTGGCCGCGGTGCCAGCGCTCCGCGACCTGGTAGGCGCGCTCGATCTGACGCAGGGTGGCGTTCTCGATCTTGGGATCGTTGCTGCGGACTATGCGCAGCAGGGGCTCCAGGACCGGGTTGTAGGGGTTGGCACGCTGGACGCCCAGTCGGGCGAGGCGGGCCCGGACGCGGTTGGAGGAGCCGGAGCGCGCGGGCTGCCCGGTGGACGCACGGGCCGCCGGGGAGTGCGCCGCGCGCTCGGGCGGGGCCGGCTTGGGGCGCACGGTCTCGGCCGACTTCTCGACGGGCGCGGACTGGGCGTGCTCGACCGGCCCGCGGGTGTCGTTCTTCGCGTGGGGCGCGTTCGGCGCGGGCTTGGCCGCGGGCGCCGAGGCGGACTCGGGCTTGGCGGCGGTCAGTGGCTGGGCCTCGTCTGGCAAGAGGGCTCCTCGTGCGCGATCCGGGTCCCCCGGTCAGGCTCCGGAGACCCCATGGTAGCGATCCTGCGCTCCGGCATCGCCTTCAGGCCGATGTGAGGACCGTCTACCTGGCAAACACCGGCCGCCGCCACGGGATTCCACCAGGGCGGTCCCACCCGCACCCGACGGCGAAGGCCGCACGGTGGTGCGGGTGGGAACCAGGACCGGCCAAGGCGCGTAGCCGGGGCCGCCCGTGAGGACGGCCCGGCCTGTCACACCCGCAGCAGCGCCTCCAGCGGAGCACCCCGCAGCGCCGCCTCCAGCCGCGGACGACCCTCGAGGAAGCACAGCTCCATCAGCACCGCCACGCCCGCGATGTCGGCCCCCGCCCGGTGGATGAGCTGGATGGCCGCCTCGGCGGTGCCCCCCGTGGCGAGGACGTCGTCCACGATGAGGATGCGGTCACCGGAGACCAGGTCCTCCGCGTGCACCTCGATCTCGGCCGACCCGTACTCCAGGTCGTACGCCTGCCGGAGGGTGGCCCCGGGCAGCTTGCCCGCCTTGCGCACGGGGATGAAGCCCAGCCCCGCCCGCACGGCCACCGGGGCGCCCAGGATGAAGCCGCGCGCCTCCAGACCGACGATCTTGGTCGCACCGGTGCGCTCGGCGATCTCCGCGAGCGCGTCGGTCAGCGTGGTGAACGCCGCCGGGTCGGCCAGCAGCGGGGTGATGTCCTTGAACATCACGCCCTGCTCGGGGTAGTCCTCGACG